>JBLRWH010000007.1:0-59182 GCA_047921395.1 Gammaproteobacteria bacterium | reverse complement strand
ACCACCGACCTCAGCATTATGAGTGCCGCGCTCTAACCAACTGAGCTACGTAGCCGACGCGGTGCGCCCGGAGTATCCCGCGGGAGGGGCCGGAATTCTCCCTTTGCCCCGCGGGCCTGTCAAGGCGGGCTTGACGCCGAATTGACAAATCGCAAGGCGCGCCCGCGACGCTTTTCCGAGAATTCCGCCATGGGCCCGGAATCTGCGGCCCGCGCAACCTGGGAGATCGCGCACATGTATGACACGAAACGGCTATGGTGGACGCTGGGGAGCATCCTGCTGGTGTCCTTCGGAATCCTCGGCTTCATGGGCACCGAGATCTACCGCACGATGCCACCGGTGCCCGAGGCCTACGTCACCAAGAGCGGCGAGGTCATCTATACGCGCGACGAGATCGAGCGCGGCCGGCAGGTCTGGCAGACGACGGGCGGGCACCAGCAGGGCTCGATCTGGGGCCATGGCGCCTATGTCGCCCCGGACTGGACGGCGGACTGGCTGCATCGCGAGGCGGTCACGCTGCTGGAACTCTGGGCGCAGCGCGACTTCGGCCAGCGCTTCGACATGCTGGACGAAGGCCAGCGCGCCACGCTGGAGCAACGCCTGAAGCGGGAGCTGCGCACCAATACGTACGCGCCGGAGTCCGACCGGGTGACCGTATCCGAGGAGCGCGCCGCGGCCATCCGTGAAGTCGCGGCGCACTACAACGGCCTGTTCGGCGATGACCCGGAGCTGGCTGAACTGCGTGAAGCCTACGCGATGATGCAGTTCCCCGTCCCGGACGCGGAACGCCGGCAGCTGCTCAGCGCCTTCTTCTTCTGGTCCTCTTGGGCGGCCTCGACGAACCGGCCGGGCGACGACATCACCTTCACCAACAACTGGCCGCACGAGCAGCTCATCGACAACACGCCCACCGGCGCGGCCTTCATGTGGACCTTCATCAGCATCCTGATCCTGCTCGCCGGGGTCGGCGCGCTGGCGTGGCACTATGCGGTCATGCATGGCCGCGAGGCGCCTCCGGAGGTGCCGGCGATCGATCCGCTGCACAACCTGAAGCCGACCCCTTCGATGCGCGCCACCGCCAAGTATTTCTGGGTCGTGACGGTGCTGATCGGCCTGCAGGTCATGCTCGGCATGGTCACGGCGCATTACGCCGTCGAGGGCCAGGGCTTCTATGGCTTCACCCTGTCGGACATCCTGCCGTACGTCATCACGCGCACCTGGCACACCCAGCTGGCGGTCCTCTGGATCGCGACGGCCTGGCTTGCGACCGGCCTGTACATCGCGCCGGCCATCTCTGGCCATGAACCGAAGTTCCAGCGCCTCGGCGTGAACTTCCTGTTCACCTGCCTGCTGGTGATCGTGGCGGGCTCGATGGTCGGCCAGTGGCTGGGCGTGATGCAGAAGCTCGGTCTGGATATCAACTTCTGGTTCGGGCACCAGGGTTGGGAATACGTCGACCTCGGCCGCTTCTGGCAGATCTTCCTGTTCATCGGCCTGATGCTGTGGCTGGCCCTGGTCGGGCGCGCGCTGTGGCCCGCGCTGCAGAAGAAGGACGAGGGGCGGCCGCTGGTGATCCTGCTGTTCCTGTCCACGGTCGCCATCGGCCTGTTCTACGGCGCCGGCCTGATGTGGGGCAAGCACACCCACCTGGCGATCGTGGAGTACTGGCGCTGGTGGGTCGTGCACCTCTGGGTGGAAGGCTTCTTCGAGGTCTTCGCTACCGCGGTGATCGCGTTCCTGTTCACCCGCCTGGGGCTGGTGCGGACCACCAGCGCGGTGACCGCGGTGCTGTTCGCGACCATCGTGTTCCTGACCGGTGGCGTGCTCGGTACCTTCCATCACCTCTACTTCGCCGGCACGCCGACCGCCGTCCTCGCGATCGGCGCCGCGTTCTCCGCACTCGAGGTCGTGCCGCTGGTGCTGATCGGTTTCGAGGCCTACGAGAACTGGAAGGCGTCGCAGCACCGCGGCTGGGTCGCGACCTACAAGTGGCCGATCATGTTCTTCATCAGCGTGGCCTTCTGGAACCTGGTGGGCGCCGGCCTGCTCGGCTTCCTCATCAACCCGCCGCTGGCGCTGTACTACATGCAGGGGCTGAACACGACGCCGCTGCACGGCCACACCGCGCTGTTCGGCGTGTACGGCATGCTCGGCATCGGCCTGATGCTGTTCTGCCTGCGCGGCCTCACTTACCGGCAGGCCTGGGACGAGCGCCTGCTCAAGATCTCGTTCTGGTCGCTGAACCTCGGCCTGGCTGCGATGGCGGTCTTCAGCCTGCTGCCGCTCGGGCTGATGCAGGTCTGGGCCAGCGTGACCGAGGGCTTCTGGTATGCGCGTTCGGCCGAGTTCCTGCAGCAGCCGCTGATGCAGGCGCTGGTCTGGCTGCGCGTCCCGGGGGACGTGCTGTTCAGCATCGGGGTCGCGGCCCTGGCGTGGTTCGTGTTCCGGCTGTACGTCGGCCCGCGTGAGATCGTGCCGGCGCGTACTTCCTCCGGAATCGCGAAAGCGGCAGAGTGAAAGAGGGCTCGCCCCGCGGTTGCCGCGACCGCGGGGCGAAGCTTCCCCCGATGCGCGTTGTGGAACCCTCATCATGATCATGACCCGACCCGAATCCCGCTGGCGCATCCTCACCGCGGCACCGCACCGGATGTTCTTCGCCAGCGGCCTGGCCTGGCTGCTCGCGTGGTCCGGCTGGTGGACGCTCGTGCTCGCGGCACGCATGGCGGGCCTCGCCAGCGTGGAACCCGCGCGGCCTGCCCTGCTCCTGCATGGCGCCGTCATGCTGTTCCTGGTGCTCCCGCCATTCATGTTCGGTTTCCTGTTGACGGTCTTTCCGCGCTGGATGCCGGCGCCGGAGCCCGGTCGTGCGCCGATGCTCGCGGCGTTCGCCCTGCTGAACGCGGGCAACCTGGCCCTCCTGGCCAGCTTCTATGGACCTGCCGCGCTGCTGGTCACGGGCTGGCTGCTGGCCCTCGGGGCGCTCGCGGTCGTGACCTGGACGCTGCTCGGCATCCTGAGGCGCGCCGGCGAGCGCGCCCCGCATGGCATCGTCGCCGTAGCGGGCTTCTGCGCCGGCCTGGCCGGCATGCTGCTGTTCCTGCCGACGCTCCGCTCGGGCGATTTCTCGGCCTGGCCGCTGGTCCGCGGCATCGGCCTGTGGGGCTTCCTGCTGGTCGTGTACTTCAATGTCTGCCACCGCATGATCCCGTTCTTCAGCTCGCGCGTCGTACCCGGTTACATCGCGTGGCGGCCGGCCTGGGTCCTGTACCTGTTCGTCGCCCTCGCCTTGGCGCGCGCGGTGCTGGAGGTCGCGCCGGCATGGGCGTGGCTGGCCTCCATCCCCCTCGCGGCGCTCGCGATCGGCTGCGTGCTGCGCTGGCGTCCGCGGCAGCGCCACGGCGTACGGCTGCTCGAGGTGCTGCATCTCTCGCTGCTCTGGCTGGCCATCGGCGTGACGCTGGCCGCGTTCGCAGACCTCGGCGCGGCGCTCGGCGCGCCCGGGCTGATCGGTCGGGCGCCGCTGCACGCCCTGGGGATGGGATTCTTCGGTGGCATGCTGATGGCGATGGTGACGCGGGTGACCCTGGGGCACTCGGGACGGCCGCTGGCGCTGGACGTACTGAACTGGCGCCTGTTCCTGGTCGTGCAAGCTGCGACCGTCCTGCGGATCGCCGCCGAATTCCTGCCCGCGGCGACTGCAGGGCTGAGCCTGTTGGCGGCGGCCGCCTGGCTGGCCGCCTTCGGGACCTGGTCGGGCCGGCGCCTCCTGATCTACCTGCGCCCGCGCGCCGATGGCGCCCCGGGCTGAGCGCCTCGCCCGTGCTGTACTACTGGGTCAAGCAGTTACACGTCTTCAGCGTGCACCTGTCGTTCGCCCTGTTCCTGGCTCGCGGCGCCTGGGTGCTGGCGGGGCGGGCGCTGCCACGCCATCCCCTGCTGCGCGCCCTGCCCCACACCGTCGATACCGTGCTGCTGACGAGCGCCCTGTGGCTGACGACCCTCATCCAGCAGTACCCGTTCCGGAACACCTGGCTGACCGTCAAGGTCGTGCTGCTGATCGTCTACATCGTGCTCGGCAGCTTCGCGCTGCGCCGCGCACCGACCCGCGCTTGGCGCGCTGTGGCCTTCCTGGCGGCGATCGGGACTTTCCTGTTCTTGTACTCGGTCGCGCGCTACCACCACCCCCTGGGCGCCCTGCTCCCCCTCCTCGGCTGAGTGCCCCGCATTGGTACAAACTGCGCTTGCGGAGGCAATTAAATCATGTAACATACATTAATAATGAGGCGCGGCTCTCTCGCGCCAGGATGAACCGCCATGCGACTGACCTATTTCAGCGACTATGCCTTCAGGGTCTTGATGTATCTCGCCATCACGCCAGGTCGGCGTTGCACGATCCGCGAAATATCAGAGGCTTACGATATCTCGCGCGCGCACCTGATGAAGGTGGTGAACCTGTTGACCCGCGAGGGCCTGGTCACGGCGCAACGCGGTCCCAGTGGTGGCCTGACGCTGGCGGTGCCGGCGAACCAGATCCGCCTCGGCGACGTCATCCGCAAGACCGAGGACGACCTCGGCCTGGTGGAATGCTTCCGCCCCGAGAACACGTGCCGCCTCACCCCATCCTGCATCCTCGCCCCCGCCCTGAGCCGCGCGATGCAGGCGTTCCTGGCCGAGCTCGACAAGCAGACGATCGCGGACCTGGTGCACAAGCCCCAGGTCCTCCGCCGGCTGCTGCCGACGACCGCATGAACGCCGCGTCGCACCGGGGCCCACCCATCACCCTGCACGGCGCGGGCGCGGGCCCGGGCCAGGACCCGCAGGCCTTCACGCAGTGCTGCGGCAGCTGTCCGCTGCCCGCAGTATGCGGGGACCGGCAAGCGCCTGGCCTGCCGGGCGCCTTGCTGGACTCGGTCCTCGAACAGCGCCAGCTGGAGCCGGGCGCCACGCTTTACATGGCCGGCCAGAAGCGCTGCTCGATCTGGGTTATTTCCGGCGGGGCATTGAAGACGTGCGAGCTGGACATCGAGGGCCGCGAGCAGGTGGTCGGATTCCACGGCAAGGGCGAGGTCCTCGGCATCGAGCGCATCGAGGTTCCCGAGCATCGCGGCTTCGCGCTCGCGCTCGAGCCCACCAGCGTGTGCCGGATCCCGGTCACGCAGCTGGTCGCGCGCCTGACCACCATGCCCGAACTGTGGCGCGATGTGCTCGGAATCGCCGGCCAGCAGATCGCGCGCGCCCGGGAAATGCACCGCGTGCTCGGCCAGTTGCAGACCGGCCAGCGGCTCGCCTGGTTCCTGCTGAATGGCCCCGGCCCGCGGCGCAGCGAGTGTGGTTGCAGCGGGGAGCGGACCATTCACCTCCCGATGCAGCGCCAGGATATCGCCTCGTTCCTCGGCATGACCCTGGAGACCGTCAGCCGCAGTTTCAGCGCGCTGCAGCGGGAGGGGCTGATCGAGGTCCAGGGACGAGTGATCCACCTGCGGGATCCTGTGGCCCTGGCCGCGCGACTCAACCCGCAGGAGCGGGTTGCCGCCTGACTAGACGTTGAAGCGGAAGTGCATCACGTCGCCGTCCTTGACGATGTAGTCCTTGCCCTCGACACGCATCTTGCCGGTTTCCTTCGCCTTCGACTCGCCGCCGCAGGCGATGAAGTCCGCGTAGGCGATGACCTCGGCGCGGATGAAACCGCGCTGGAAGTCGGTGTGGATCTCGCCAGCCGCCTCGGGAGCCGTCGCGCCCACCCTGACGGTCCACGCGCGGACTTCCTTCGGACCCACCGTGAAGTATGTCTGCAGGCCCAGCAGCCGGTAGCCGGCGCGGATCACCCGGTCGAGGCCCGGCTCTGCCAGGCCCAGCTCGGCCAGGAACTCGCCCTTGTCGGCCTCGTCGAGCTGGGAGATCTCGGCCTCGATGGCGGCGCACACGGCCACGATCTCCGCGCCTTCGGCGGCGGCGATGGCGGTCACCGTATCCAGGTGCGGATTGTCGTGGAAGCCGTCCTCGGCGACGTTGGCGATATACAGCGTCGGCTTGGCCGTGAGCAGGTGCAGGTCGCGGATCATCCCGCGCTGTGTCTCGTCGAGTTCCATCGAGCGCACGGGGAGCCCCTGGTCGAGGTGATCGGCCACCTGCGCGAGCAGGTCGCGCCGCTGGATGTCCTCCTTGCGCCCGGTCTTCGCCGTCTTGACCGCCCGCTCGAGGTTTCTCGTGACCGTCTCGAAATCGGCCAGCGCCAGCTCGAGGTGGATCACCTCGATGTCGCCCGCGGGATCGATGCGGCCCTCGACGTGCACGACGTCGGGATCCTCGAAACACCGCACGACATGACCGATCGCGTCCGTCTCGCGGATGTTGGCCAGGAACTGGTTGCCCAGGCCCTCGCCCTTCGACGCGCCGCGCACCAGCCCGGCGATATCCACGAACTCGATGGTCGTCGGGAGCACCTTCTGCGGCCTGGCGATCGCGCTCAGCGCCTGCAGGCGCGGGTCGGGCACCGGCACGACGCCGACGTTGGGGTCGATCGTGCAGAACGGGTAATTCTCCGCCGCGATTTTCGCGCGCGTCAGCGCGTTGAACAGGGTGGACTTGCCGACGTTCGGCAGGCCGACGATACCGATACGGATTCCCATCAGATTACTCCGCGAGGTCTGGCTCGCTGCCCTTCCGATCAGGCCTTGGGGGAGTCCCGCGGCTGTGGAGCTTGTGCATCGCCGGCTGGTCGCCGCTGCCCAGCAGGATCGGAATGACGTCCGCGGAGTCCGCCACGGCCTCCTGGATCAATACCTCGTCCTCGCGCGACGGGCGCTGGAGCACGTAGTCGATGACTTCGGCGCGGCTGCCCGGGTGACCGATGCCCAGGCGCAGCCGCCAGAACCCAGCCCCGATGTGTGAAATCATGCTGCGCAGGCCGTTGTGGCCGCCATGGCCCCCGCCCTGCTTCAGGCGTGCGTCCCCGGGCGACAGGTCCAGGTCGTCATGGACGACGAGGATCTGCTCCACCGGGATCTTGAGGTACGAGGCCGCTGCCTGCACCGAGCCGCCGCTGCGATTCATGAACGTCTGCGGCTTCAGCAACAGCACCTCTGCGCCCTGGATGCCGACGGTCGCCAACTCGGCCGCGAACTTGCGCTCGCTCCGGAACCGGCCGCCATGATGCTGGGCAAGCAGGTCCACCAGCCAGAAGCCGGCGTTGTGGCGGGTCTGGGCATACTCCGGCCCCGGATTGCCGAGGCCGACGATCATGCGGATGAGCGATCGCTCTGTCATATCCCAGCGCCCTGGTTGCCTTCGAAGACGTTGCGGTACCGCCCCGGACAGGCGGCCCCGCAACTTCGTGGACTACCTGGCTCAGTCCTCTTCCGGCTTGGATTCGAAGCTTTCCTGCGCCCCGGCCTCGCCACTTTCCTCGACCTCTTCCTCGCGCCGCGGGCGATGGATATTCACCACCGGCTGCTCCAGCATTTCCTCGCCGCCACCGATCGATACGCCCTGCGGCAGCTCCACCTGGCCGAGCGTGATGTTGCTGTCGATCTCCAGGCCGGACATGTCGACCTGGATGAACTCGGGCAGGTGCTTCGGCAGGCAGCTGATTTCCAGCTCGTTCATGATGTGTGACACCACGCCGCCGGCCTTGACGCCCGGCGCAACATCCTCGCCCAGGAAGTGGAACGGCACCGTGACGCGGATTTCCTCGTCTTCGACGATCCGCTGCAGGTCGACGTGCATGATGAGGTTCCGGAAGGGATGACGTTGCACGTCCTTCAGGATGCAGGGCTGCGACTTGTCGTCCACGGTGAGGGTCAGGATGCTCGATAAAAAGGCATCGTTCTCGAGCTGATGCACGAGCGTGTTGTGATCCAGCGCGATCGCGCGGGGGTCGCGGTGACCGCCATACAGGATGGCGGGCACCTTGCCGGTCCGACGCAGGCGGCGGCTCGCACCCTTGCCCTGGTCAGACCGGTTTTCGGCAAAAAGCTCAAAGTTCTGGCTCATCTGGATTCTCCGTTGATGTGATATTCCGGCACGGCGGGCCCGCGACCAGGCTTGCGCTCGTACCGACCCGGCGTCCCCTCAGCGGAAACGCCGTTGTCCTGTCGGCTCAGTCCACGTAGAGGGAGCTGACGGATTCTTCGTCGCTGATGCGCCGCATGGTCTCGGCCAGCATCTCCGCCACGCTGAGCTGGCGGATTTTCGGGCTGGCGCGCGCGGCGTCTGACAAGGGGATGGTATCGGTCACCACCAACTCGTCCAGCAGCGAGTCGTTGATTCGTTGCACCGCCGGTCCCGACAGGACCGGATGCGTAATGTATGCGTAGACCTTCTCAGCGCCATGCTTTTTCAGCGCGTTGACGCCCTGGCACATGGTGCCGGCGGTGTCGATCATGTCGTCCACCAGCACGCAGGTCTTGCCGCGCACGTCGCCGATGATGTGCATCACCTCGGATTCGTTGGCGCGCGGCCGGCGCTTGTCGATGATGGCGAGGTCCGCATCGTCGAGCCGCTTCGCGAGCGCGCGGGCGCGCACCACGCCGCCGACGTCCGGCGAAACCACGATCATGTTCTGGTAACGCTGCTTCCAGGCATCGTGCAGCAGCACCGGCGAGGCGTAGACGTTATCAACCGGGATATCGAAGAACCCCTGGATCTGGTCCGCATGCAGGTCGACCGTCAGCACGCGATCCACGCCGGCGTGCGTGAGCATGTTCGCGATCAGCTTGGCCGAGATCGCGACGCGCTGCGCCCGGGGGCGGCGATCCTGTCGCGCATAACCGTAATAAGGAATGACGGCGGTGATGCGCGCGGCGGAGGCGCGCCGCAGGGCGTCAACCATGACCAGCAGCTCGAGCAGGTTGTCGTTGACCGGCGGGCAGGTCGACTGGACGATGAACACGTCGCGGCCGCGAACGTTCTCGAGCACCTCGATGAAGGCCTCGCCGTCGCTGAAGCGTCCCGCCTGCAGCTTGCCGAGGGGGAAGCCGAGGTGCCGCGCGATACTCTCGGCCAGCTCCCGGGTCGCATTGCCCGAGAACACCGCCATCTGACCTACTTCATGTGTCACGCTCGCTCCCCGGGGCCGCAACCCCTATCCGCTCCGCCGCCACCCCAAATTCCCCGGAAATGGCTGGGGTGGGAGGATTCGAACCTCCGCATGGCGGGATCAAAACCCGCTGCCTTACCACTTGGCTACACCCCAGCAGTCAATCTTTGCCAAACGGCGCCGCCACGCCCCATTCCCGGTCGGCGACCCGAGCCAGCAACGGGCTCTCGGCCAGCCCACGGGCCACGAACCCCGTCCAGAGGGCCGGTAAGCCCTCGAGCGCCGCCTGCGCCTGCCCGGCCGCGTCGAATGCCACAAACACGCAACCCCCGGTCCCGGTCAGCCGCGCGGGCCGCCCGGCCGACCGGGCGGCCACCCAGTCCAGTGCCGCCCCGACCGCGGGATAGCGCCGCCTGACCACGGGTTCGCAATCATTACGCCCCCCGGCCGAAAGAAAGCCGTTAATTGTCGTTTCCGGGCTATCTCGTGTCAATTCCGGGTCGGAGAAGATCTCCGCTGTCGAGACCGCGCAATCCGGGCAGACGACCAGGTACCAGGCCCCCGGGAGCTCGACCGGCGTGAGCCGCTCGCCAACACCCTCGGCCCAGGCGGAATGGCCGTGCACGAACACAGGGACGTCCGCCCCCAGGCGCAATCCCAGTTCCGCAAGCCGCCCCGCTGGCCAGTCCAGGCCCCAGAGCCGGTTCAGCGCGACGAGCGCGGTGGCCGCATCGGAGCTGCCGCCGCCCAGGCCGCCACCGGACGGGATGCGCTTGTGGACGCGCAGTTCCGCGCCGAGCCGCGCGCCAGACTCCGCCTGCAACAGGCGCGCGGCGCGCACCACCAGGTCCTGCTCCGGGGCGATCCCGGCGAGCCCCTCCGGCCGGCGGATCACGCCATCGTCCGTGGGCTCGATGAAGATCTCGTCACAGTGATCGAGCAACTGGAATACGGTCTGCAGCGAATGGTAGCCGTCCGCTCGCTTGCCGATGACGTGCAGGAAAAGGTTGAGCTTGGCGGGCGCCGGCCAGGGCTGGCTCATCGACGGGCAAGCGCCCTTGCGCCGGGGATATCCCAGCGATCGCTCATGACACGAATGCGCACGTCGCCGCGTTCCATGTCCAGCTTTCGTGGCAGGAGCAGGCCCTCGATCTCTGCATAGGTTTCGTAGGTCACCATCCAGCCAGCCTGCTCCATGCTCTCGAGCAGACCCTCGTCGTCCGGTACCTCGGTGGCGGGCAGGCCCGGATCCGACACGCCGAGGATCCAGTAGCGCATGCTGTGCACCGGCAAGCTCCAGCCAAAGCGCTCGGTCATCTCGAGCTCAGGGTCGCGAAGCAGGAACTCCTCGCCGGCGGTCGTCTTGACGCGCAGCTGCTCCGGATCGCCGTGGATCCGGAAACCGCCGAAGCCGAACGGCCCGCGGAAGCGGAAATCAACGATATCGTCGTTCTGCTCCCACGACACGGTCCCGCTGTAGCCACGTCGCCCGGTGTTCAGCGCGAGCCGTCCCTCCATCCGGAATTCTTCGATTTCGCGCAGCATATCCCGCCTTTCCAACCAGTCGACCCTCGGCATCGTGGGGCGTTCAGCCGGCCCGGCGCAACCGGAGCCAAGCGCGGCAAGGAGCACGATTATAAAGAACCCGGCGCCCCTAATCGCAATGGCGCCGGAATTTTGTGCAGGCCGCAGCATTTATCAGGGATCCAGCCTGCCCATAGTATCCAGCAGTACCTGGCTGCCCGGAAACTCGATGATGGCCTCCAGCCAGACATCCCGCGCCTCATCGATGCGCCCCAGTCCCCACAGGACCTCGCCGAGATGCGCCCCGATCTCCTCATCCTTCTGCAACGCCCAGGCGCTTTCGATGTACGGCAGGGCGTCCTCGGGGCGGCCCAGCCTGAACAGCACCCAGCCCATGCTGTCGAGTATCGCGGGGTTGTCGGGCTCCAGCTCCAGGGCCCGCTGGATCAGAGGGAGCGCCTCGTCGTGCCGATCGGTCATGTCCGTCAAGGTATAGCCGAGGGCGTTCAGGGCGCTGGGATCGTCCGGGTACATGGCGACGACCTGCTCGAAGTCAGCGACAGCCGCATCGACCTGGCCGAGTTCGACGTGCAGCATGCCGCGCGCGTAGCGGATCCCCGCGTCGTCGGGATACTGCGCAAGCAGCTCGTCATAGACCGCAACGGCATCCTCCGGCAGGCCGAGCCGTACCAGGAGCTCGGCCCGCGCCGCGCCCAGTTCCCCGGCCGCATCGGGTTTGCGCTCGGCGAACAGCTCGAGGTGGTTGATGGCCAGCTCGGGCCGGCCCATGCGGAACATCAACAGTGCCAGCCGGACCTGGGCCGTAACGAGGTTCTCGCCGCCGCTGATGCGCGAATACAGGCGCGCGGCTTCCTCGATCTCGCCCTGTTGCTCGGCGATGCCGCCGAGATAGAACAACGCATCGTTGGCAAACCGGCCCGTGTCCAGCAATGCCATGAACGCCGCTCGCGCCGCCTCCGCGTTGCCGTCGAAGTACTCCAGGAAACCCAGCGCCCGCAGCACATCCGGGTCCGCGGGATTCGCGGCCAGAATCCGCTCGAGCGTGCCGCGCGCCTCCACGGTGCGGTCTGCCGACATCAGCAGCACGGCGCGCTCCAGCTGCATCGGGAGCTCCGCGGCCTCTGGCCGTCCCGCGAGCCACTCGATGGCCTCGTCGACCCGGCCGGCGGCCGCGATCGCGCGCGCGTACAGCACCGCCGCCTCCGTCCACGCCAGATCCAGCGCGACGGCACGTTCGGCCTCGGCCTCCGCGAGCGCCACGTCGCCCGCACCCAGCGCGAGGTAGGCCTGCACATAGGCTCCGCTCGCGTCGTCGGGATAGTCATCGACCACGGCGGCGAGCGCGTCCAGCGCGATCCCGCGATCAGGCGCCTCCGCCACCAGCGGCAGCAACGGCAGGAACGCCCGGTCCGCGTACCCCGCGGCGTTGCGCAGGAACCCGAGTTCGGCCACGGCGCGCTCCACGTCGCGGTCCTCGAGGTGCAAGCGCACGAGGAAGCGACGGGGGTGGAGGTCATCGGGCGCCAGGGTTGCCCAGCGCTGCGCGGCCTCCAGGCCCTCCGCCCGGGTGCCGAAAGCGCTCGCAATGCGCGTGGCGCGCTCGGCGACCGAGGGGTCTTCGCTCAGGCGCGCCGCGCGCAGGTACTCGGTTGCGGCCAGCGCCGGCTGATCGCGTTGCAAGGCGGTCTCGGCCATGAAGAGGTGATAGCCGGCCTCGCCAGGCTGACCGAACTCAGGTGCCAGCCCATCGGCATCGCCGGGGCCGGGACCAGGCGCTGCGCACGCAGACAGGAACAGGACAACGAGGGGGATCAGGGGCTTCATGGGTTCTGCATCGACTATCGGAAAGCCACTATACCCCATGAAAACAAGGCCCCGTGAACGCGCGCCGCTTGTCACCGCAGGTCCCATTACCTGACAATTGCCGGACTGTTCCACCGGGCGGCCGCGCCACAACCCTGATGTCCCTCAAAGTCCTCGGTGTCAATCATCGCTCAGCTCCGGTCGAGATCCGGGAAAAACTCGCCTTTAACCCGGAACGGCTGCCCGTGGCGCTCCACGAACTGGTGCAGCTGCCGCAGGTGGACGAGATGCTGATCGTCTCCACCTGCAACCGAACCGAGTTCTACAGCCGCTGCGCAGAAAAGGGCCTGCTCCACGTGCGCGAGTGGCTTAACGATCACCACCACCTGGGCGATCGCGCGAACGGCTGCCTGTACCAGCTCGACAACCAGCTGGCCGTCAGCCACACCTTTACCGTCGCCTGCGGCCTCGATTCGGCCGTGCTCGGCGAGCCCCAGATCCTGGGCCAGATGAAGGAGGCCTACCGCATCGCGACCGAGGCCGGCAGCACGGGCCCGATGCTTCATTCGCTGTTCCAACAGGCCTTCTCGGTCGCCAAGATCGTGCGTACGGACACCGAGATCGGCTCGAGCGCGGTGTCCGTCGCGTACGCGGCCGTGAACCTGGCGCGCCAGATCTTTGCCGACTTCAAGCAGCACTCAGCGCTGCTGGTCGGCGCCGGCGAGACCATCGAGCTCGTGGCCCAGCACCTGGCGGGCCGGGACATCGGCCGCATCGTGATCGCCAACCGCAGTATCGAGCGAGCGCGCAACGTGGCCCAGGAACACAAGGGTTTCGCAATCGAGCTGGGCGAGATCCCGGATCACCTCGCCGCCGCGGACATGCTGATCTGCTCGACCGCGAGCGCTGAGCCCCTGATCACCAAGGAAATGGTCCAGGCCGCCCTCAAGGCTCGGCGGCGCAAGCCCATATTCATCGTCGACCTCGCCGTGCCGCGCGATGTCGAGCCCTCCGTGGCCGAGCTGGAAGACGTCTATCTCTACACCGTCGATGATCTCCAGGGTGTCGTCGACGACAACGTCAAGGCGCGTGAAGAGGCGGCCGCCCATGCGCGCCGCATCATCGACGTCGAGGTCATTCGATTCGCCCAGACGCTGAAGACGCGCGATGCGGCGCCGACGATCCGCTCGGTGCGCAGCCGCGCGGAGGAGATTCGCAGCGCCGTCAGCGAACAGGCACAGCGCATGCTGGATTCCGGCCGATCTTCCGAGGAAGTCATGGACTTCCTGTCGAAGACGCTGACCAACAAGCTCATGCACCTGCCGAGCATCGGCCTGCGTCGCGCAGCCGAGGAAGGCGACCAGGAACTGCTGACCGCGGCGCGCCGGCTGTTCGGCCTCGAAGCCGAGGACTGATTGAAAGATTCCATCGTCAACAAGCTGGCGAACCTCGTGGATCGCCACGAAGAGGTCGCCGCCCTGCTCTCGGACCCGGACATCATCGGCGACCAGGCGCGCTTCCGTGAGCTGTCGCGCGAATACGCGCGGCTCGAGCCGCTGGTGCGCGATTACCGGGCGTGGCGCAGCGCGCGCGCGGATGTCGCGGCTGCCATGGAGATGGCCGGAGACAAGGATCCCGAGGTGCGAGAGATGGCCGAGGAGGAGCTCGCGGCCCTCGAGGCGGGTCTCGAGTCGCTCGAGATCATCCTGAAAAAACACCTCGTGCCCCGCGACCCGCTGGACGAGGCGAACATTTTTCTCGAGATCCGGGCCGGCACCGGCGGCGACGAGGCCGCTATTTTCGCCGGCGACCTGTTCCGGATGTACTGCCGCTACGCCGAGCAGATGGGCTGGTCGATCGAGATCCTCGCGGCGAGCGAGGGCGAGCACGGCGGCTACAAGGAGGTCATCTCGCGCGTGGCCGGGCACGGCGTCTATTCGAAGCTCAAGTTCGAATCCGGCACGCATCGCGTGCAACGGGTTCCCGCGACCGAATCCCAGGGCCGCATCCACACCTCGGCCTGTACCGTGGCCGTGCTCCCGGAACCGGAGGAGATGGAGGAGATCGAGGTCAATCCCGCGGACTTGCGCGTGGATACCTATCGCGCCTCGGGCGCGGGCGGCCAGCACGTCAACAAGACCGACTCGGCCGTGCGCCTGACGCACCTGCCGACCGGGATCGTCGTCGAGTGCCAGGACGAGCGCTCGCAGCACAAGAACCGCGCACGGGCCATTGCGCTGCTGAAGGCGCGCCTCATGGATGCCGAACGCGGCCGGCGGGAAGCCGCCCACGCGCAGAGCCGCCGCCTGCAGGTCGGGTCCGGCGACCGCTCCGAGCGCATCCGGACCTATAATTTCCCGCAGGGTCGAATCACCGATCATCGCGTCAACCTGACGCTCTACCGGCTCGACGACATCCTGGCGGGCGATCTCGGCCAGGTGATCGAGCCGCTGGCCAGCGAGTACCAGGCCGACCAGCTCGCGGCGCTGGCCGAGTAAGCACCACGGAGGAATCAGCATGAGCGTGCTGGGAAACGTACTCGAAGCGATCGGCAATACGCCGTTGATACGCCTGCGCGGGCCATCGGACGAGACCGGCTGCGAGATCCTGGGGAAGGCCGAGTTCATGAACCCGGGCGGCTCCGTCAAGGACCGGGCCGCGCTCGGCATCGTCCGTGATGCCGAATCCAGGGGCCAGCTGCGGCCCGGCGGCGTCATTGTCGAGGGTACGGCCGGCAACACCGGCATCGGCCTCGCGCTGGTCGGCAATGCGCTCGGCTACCGCACGGTCATCGTGATGCCCGATACGCAGAGCCAGGAAAAGATCGACACCCTGAAGGCCTACGGCGCGGAGGTGCGGCTGGTGCCGGCCGTGCCCTACAAGAATCCCGAAAACTACGTGCACGTCTCTCAGCGGCTGGCCGAGGAGCTGGCCGAACGCGAACCGAATGGCGCGCTATGGGCCAACCAGTTTGACAACACGGCCAACTATGCCTTCCACCTGACCACGACGGGTCCCGAGATCTGGCAGCAGACCGGTGGCCGGATCGACGGGTTCATCTGCTCGGCTGGCACCGGCGGCACGCTTGCGGGGGTCGGTCGCGCCCTGAAGGCGCGCGACGGGCACGTCCGCATCGGGTTGTCGGATCCGACCGGTTCGGCGCTCTACAACCATTTCGTGAATGGCGAACTGAAGGCCGAAGGCGGGTCCATCACCGAAGGCATCGGCAATGGCAGGATCACGAAGAACTTCGCCGAGGCGGTCGTCGATCATGCCTTCCAGCTGCCGGACAGCGAATCGATTCCGCTGGTGTTCCGCCTGCTGCAGGAAGAGGGCCTGCTGCTCGGCGGGTCCAGCGGCGTCAACGTGGCCGGGGCGATCCGCCTGGCACGCGAACTTGGGCCTGGCCATACCATTGTGACGATCCTGTGCGACTCGGGCCTGCGCTACCGGCAGCGGCTATTCAACCCCGGATTCCTGGAGTCGAAGGGCCTCCCCGTGCCGGCGTTTCTTCGGGAATAGGATTTTCGCGCAGAGACGCGGAGGGGCAGAGAAAGAAAGAGATTGTTATGTGGATTCTGACTCGGCGCGTATTGCCTGGTGGCTGGCAATACCGCCGGCCCAGGCCACCCCGTATAAATACTCCGCGCCTCTGCCCCTCCGCGCCTCTGCGCGAGAAAATTCTTCTTAAGCCGACAGCGCCTGGTCGAGATCCGCCACCAGGTCATCGCACTCCTCGATGCCCACGGAGAGGCGGATCAGGCTGTCGTCGATGCCGAGCCGGGCGCGTGTCTCGGCCGGCACCGAGGCATGGGTCATGATTGCCGGGTGATTCACCAGGCTCTCGACCCCGCCGAGGCTCTCGGCCAGGGCGAACAGCCGGCAATGCTCCAGGAAGTTTCGCGCGGCCCCGAGACCGCCCTCGATGACGAAGCTGACGATGCCGCCGCCGCCGGCCATCTGCCGCCGCGCCAGCGCATGCTGGGGGTGCGACTCGAGCCCCGGGTAAATGACACGCTCGACACCCTGCCGCGACTCGAGCCAGCGGGCGATCTCCAGCGCGTTGGCGCTGTGGCGCTCCATCCGCAGCGCCAGCGTCTTCACGCCGCGTAGCGCCAGGAAGCTGTCGAACGGCCCGGCGATGGCACCGATCGAGTTCTGCAGGAACCCCAGCTGCTCGGCGAGGGCCGCATCACGCACCGCCACCACGCCGCCGACGATGTCCGAGTGGCCGTTGAGGTACTTGGTCGCCGAGTGCATGACGATGTCGGCGCCGAGTTCCAGCGGGCGCTGCCCCCAGGGGCTGGCGAAGGTGTTGTCGACCACCACCAGCGCGCCCTGCGCCTTGGCGCGCGCGGCGACCGCCTCGATGTCGACCAGCTTGAGCATCGGGTTGGTGGGGGTCTCGATCCACACCATGCGCGTGTCCTCACGCAGCGCGCCTGCCAGCGCGGCCGGATCCGACAGGTCGGCGTAGCTCACCCGCAGCCCGGCGGTGCGGGCCCGCACCCGGTTGAACAGGCGCCCCGTGCCGCCATAGAGATCGTCCATGGCGACCACGTGGCTGCCGGCGTCGAGCAGCTCCAGCAGGGTCGCGATCGCCGCCATGCCGGAAGCGAACGCGAAGCCGTGCGTCCCGTTCTCGAGGTCGGCGAGGCACCGCTCCCACGCCATCCTGGTCGGGTTCTGCGTGCGCGAGTACTCGTAGCCCTGGTGGACGCCCGGACTCGACTGCACGTAGGTCGACGTGGCGTAGATCGGCTGCATCACGGCGCCCGTGCTCGAATCCGGCGCCTGGCCGGCATGGATGGTGCGGGTGCCGAAACCGTCGCGCCGCTCACTGTTGCTCATCGCGTTCCCTCTGGTGCAGCCGTCGCAGGTAGTTCAAGACATCGGAGCGGGTGATCAGGCCGAGGAAGCGGGTGCCGCCGCCCTCGGTGACGGCCGCGTAGGAATCCCCGTGCAGCAGGGCTACGAGGTTTTCGACCGAGGTGTCCTTGTCCACCTTCAGGAACTGGGTGCGCATGGCGTGGCGCACCGGTTCCGCCATCAGCGACGGACGGCCAAAGGCAAAGCGGATAATGTCGTCCTCGGTGATCACGCCGACGAGCCGCTCGCCGTCCATCACCGGCAGCTGGGAGAAGCCGGCATTGCGCAGGCGGTTGTGCGCGGTCGTGATGATATCGTCCGCGCCCACGGTGATCGTCGCCCGGTGCTCGTGCGGGCGGCCGATGAGGTCGCGCAGGTCGCCGCACTCGGGGCGCCGGGTGAAGCCCTGGTCTTCCATCCAGAAGTCGTTGTAGAGCTTCGAAAGGTACTTGTTGCCGGTGTCGCAGGCGAACGCGACGACGCGCTTCGGTTTCGTCTGTTCCCGACAATAGCGCAGCGCAGCGGCCAGGAGGGTGCCGGACGACGAACCAGCCAGCACCCCCTCCTTCCGCAACAGCTCGCGCGCGGCCGAGAAGGAATCCGCGTCGTTCACTGTGTAGGCGCTCCCGACCATGGAGAGATCGCAGATGTCCGGGATGAAGTCCTCGCCGATGCCCTCGACCAGCCAGCTCGAGCCGGCGACGATCTCTCCGGTGCGGACATAGTTCGCGAGGATCGAGCCCTCCGGATCCGCGAGGACGAACTCCAGCTGCGGCGCGACACGACGGAAGAAGCGGGTCATGCCGGAGATCGTGCCACTGGAGCCGACCCCCACGACGATGGCGTCGACGTCGTGCTCCATCTGTTCCCAGATCTCCGGGGCCGTGGTCTTCTCGTGCGCCATGGGATTGTCGGAATTGCCAAACTGGTTGACGTAATAGCCGCCGCGTTCCCTGGCAATGCTCTGCGCGAGATCCTGGTAGTACTCCGGGTGCCCCTTGCCCACGTCGGAGCGCGTCAGGACGATCTCGGCCCCCATCGCGCGCAGGTTGAAGATCTTTTCCTGGCTCATCTTGTCGGGCAGCACCAGCACCAGGTCATAGCCCTTCTGCGCCGCCGCGAGCGCGAGGCCGATGCCCGTATTGCCGGCCGTTGCCTCGACCAGGAGGTCGCCCGGCTTGATGTCGCCGCGTTTCTCGGCTTCCTCGATCATCGAGATCCCGATACGATCCTTGATCGATCCGCCGGGGTTCATCAGTTCGAGCTTCAGGAACAGGCGGCAGGCGCCGGTGTCGAGCCGGCTCACCTCGAGCAGCGGCGTTTCGCCGACCATCTCGAGTATGTTGCGGTAGATTCTCATCGCCCCTCCGCGGCCATGTGTTGGGGCGCAAATGTCGCGCGCCCGGCAAGCTGCGCGTATTCTACACGCCCCGATGAGGGCGCCGGACTGGGCATGATTGAAGAAGATTCAGAACTGTCGATAAGGCAATACCTCGAGGATGGCGCAGCAATCCTGCGCACCGTCAGCGAGAGTCCGCGTCTCGAGGCGGAGATCCTCATGGGCCTCGTGCTCCGGAAACCGCGCAGTTTCCTGCATGCCTGGCCCGAGGAACGCCTCAGCATAGCGCAGGCGGAATGCTACGAGATCCTGCTGCGGCGGCGGTTCTCGGGCGAGCCGATCGCGTACATGACAGGGATTCGCGAGTTCTGGTCGATGCCGCTCAAGGTCACGCCGGACGTGCTGATCCCGCGCCCCGAGACCGAGCTGCTGGTCGAAAAGGCGCTGTTGAGGTTGCCGGACGACGAGGCGCTGCTTGTCCTCGACCTGGGATCCGGCTCGGGCGCCGTCGCCCTCGCGATCGCCCGGGAGCGTCCCATGGCGCACGTCATCGGTGTGGACATTTCCCATGCGGCCCTGGACGTGGCCCGCATGAACGCCAGGCTGCAGAAGCTCGCCAACGTCGAATTCCGCGAGAGCGACTGGTTCGATGCTGTGCGGGGCGAGAAATTCCATGTCGTCGTGGGCAACCCACCCTATGTCGCCGAGGACGATCCGCATCTCTCGCGCGGCGACGCGCTGTTCGAGCCGCGGCTCGCGCTCGACGCGGGCCCCGCGGGCATGGAGTGCTTCCGCGCAATCATCGACCGGGCCCACAACTACATCGTGCGCCAGGGCTGGTTGCTGCTCGAGCATGGCGCCGAGCAGCACATGCCGCTGCGCCGGCTGCTCGAGGCCCAGCATTACCACGACATCACCATTCACAAGGATGCGGCGGGACACAACCGGGTGACCGAGTGCCGCTTCGTGGAGTGATCGCGTGAGCGTGGACCGCTATGCCCGCCATCTCGCCCTCGCGGGCTTCGGCCCCGCGGAACAGGCGCGGCTGCGCGGCGCGCATGCGCTGGTGATCGGCGCCGGTGGTCTCGGCTCCCCCGCGCTGCTGTACCTGGCGGCCGCGGGGATCGGCCGCCTGACGGTGAGCGATTTCGACACCATCGATGAAACCAACCTGCAGCGCCAGGTGTTGTTTGTGACCGCCGACGTCGGCCGGCCCAAGGCCGAGGCCGCTGCAGAACGCCTGGTGGCGCTGAACCCCGACACCCAGGTGGTGCCGGTCGCCGCCCGGCTCGTCGGCGACGCCCTGCGCGATGCGGTGGCCGCCGCCGACATCGTGCTCGACTGCTGTGATAACTTTGGGACCCGCTTCGCGGTCAACGCGGCCTGCGTGGCGGCGAAAAAGCCGCTGGTGTCCGGCGCGGCCATCCGCTTCGAGGGACAACTCGCGGTGTTCCGCGCCGACCGGCCCGACGAGCCCTGCTACCGGTGCCTCTGGGAAGAGGACGCCGAGGGCCTGGAGAACTGCCGCGGCAACGGCATCCTCGGCCCAGTCACCGGCGTGATCGGCAGCATGATGGCCGTCGAGGCCCTGAAGATCGCCAGCGGCTGCGCCCCCTCGGGGGACGGCCGGCTGATGCTCTACGACGCCCGCGAGGGCGCTTGGCGCAGCCTGAGACTAGAACGTGACCCGACCTGCCCCGTGTGCGGCGACCGGGAACAAGCCATTGGTCAATTGCGATGATTCGAAACAGTCTATTGCTGCTGGTCACGGCACTCCTGTTGGCGGGCGCCGTGGCGGCTGACGACGATCCCTTCCAGTGGCTGGAGGCGGTGGAAAGCGAGACGGCGCTCGACTGGGCGCGGGCCCAGAACCGGCGTTCGGAAGGCGTGTTGCGGAAGCATCCCCTCTTCGCCCCCATCCATGAACGCAACCTCCAGATCCTGCGGTCCGAGGACCGCATCGCCCTGCCCGAGATCCGGGCCGGAGCGATCCACAACTTCTGGCGCGATGCGGACCACGTGCGCGGCCTGTGGCGCACGACCTCGGTGGAGAGCTTCCGCGGCGAGCGTCCGGAATGGGAAGTCATCCTGGATATCGATCGCCTCGCGGCAGAGGAGAAGCAGAACTGGGTCTGGGGCGGCTCCGCCTGCCGCCGCCCGGAGTACGATCGCTGCCTGGTCAGCCTCTCCGTCGGCGGTGCGGATGCGGCCGCGCGGCGCGAGTTCGACCTGGGGACCGGCGAGTTTGTAGAAGAGGGTTTCTCGCTCCCGGAGTCCAAGAGCCAGCTCAGCTGGCGCGACCGCGACAGCGTGTTTCTCGGCCCCGCGCTCACCGACGAGCAGGTCACCGACTCCGGCTATCCACGCAGCGTCCGGCTGTGGCGGCGCGGGACGCCGCGGGACGAAGCCGAGCTCCTGTTCGAAGGCGAACGCGGCGATGTCGCCGTGTCGGGTTACCGGCTCTGGGATGGCGAGGACTATTACGACCTGGTCGTGCGGGCGCCGGGCTTCTTCACGCGCCACTACTACCTGTACCGGGGCGGCGAGGTGCATCGGCTCAACCTGCCGGACGACGCCCTGGTTTCGGGTGTGCTTGATGGCCAGTTACTGCTGAGACTCAAGTCGGACTGGACGGTGGACGAGCGCACCTATCCCCAGGGCGCGCTCGTGGCCGGCCCGGTCGGGGAACTGCTGGGCGAGGCGCCGCGCATGGATATCGTGTTCCGGCCGGGGCCGCGCTCGTCCATCGAGTCCGTCACGACGACGAAAAACACCGTGCTGGTGAACGTGCTCGACAACGTGGTCAGCCGCCTGCTGCGTTTCACCCGGGTTGCGGACGGCTGGCATGGCGTCGAACTGGACGTTCCCCCCATGGGCTCGGTGAGCGTGATCTCCGCGGACGATCGCTCGGATCGCTTCTATTTCGACCACAAGAGCTTCCTGAGTCCGGCTTCGCTGTACGAAGCCGACGCCGCCTCAGGCAAGAGCAGCCGGGTCGCTTCCGAGCCTGAATGGTTCGACACCGAGGGCATGACGGTCGAGCAGTTCCACGCGGTCTCGGCCGACGGGGAGCGCATACCCTATTTCGTCGTCAAGCCGGCAGGCTTCGAAGCCAACGGTACCCATCCGACCCTGCTGTACGGCTACGGAGGATTCGAGGTATCGCGCACGCCGGCCTACTCCGGCGTCATCGGCTCGGCGTGGCTGGCACGTGGCGGCGTGTACGTCCTGGCCAACATCCGCGGCGGCGGCGAGTTTGGCCCCGGCTGGCACCACGCGGCGCTGCTGGAGAACCGCCAGCGGGCCTTCGATGATTTCATCGCAGTCGCCGAAGATCTCGTCGAGCGCAAGATCACCTCGCCGCGGCACCTGGGCATCTGGGGCGGCAGCAACGGCGGGCTACTGGTCGGCGCGGTGATGGTGCAGCGTCCGGACCTGTTCAACGCGGTGGTCTCCCAGGTCCCGCTGCTCGACATGCGGCGTTACCACCGGCTCCTCGCGGGCGCGAGCTGGATGGCCGAATACGGCGATCCCGATGACCCGGAACAGTGGGCCTGGATCGGCCGCTACTCCCCGTACCAGAACGTCTCCGCCGCGGCCGACTACCCGTTGGTGTTCTTCACCACCTCGACCCGGGACGACCGCGTCCATCCGGGGCACGCGCGCAAGATGGCCGCAAAGATGATCGACCAGGGCCACCAGGTCCTGTACTACGAGAACATCGAGGGGGGGCATGGCGGCGCGGCCAACCTGGAACAGAGCGCATACATCAATGCCCTGATCTTCAGCTACCTGCACGCTCGCCTGGGGGCTGAAACACCCGCCGAGGCCTCCGACTGATCCTGGCCGCCGGAGGTCAGAGCTCGGCCACGGCCCACGCGTGCAACAGGTCCTCCATCCGCGCGAACACTTCCCGGATCACCGTCGGCTCCGGCAGCGTCGTGATGCGGAAATGATCCTTGTAGGACGTGTTGAAGCTGACGCCGGGGGCGACGAGGACGTGCTTGTGTTCCAGCAACTCGAACGCGAAGCGCTCGTCGTCGAAGTCCGGCAGGACCGCCGCGCGGACGCGCGGGAACGCGTACATGGCGCCGTCCGGGGCGTGCAGGTCGATGAACTCGCTCTGTGCCGCCGCATCGATGACCGCCCGCCGGGACTCGTACAGCCGCCCGCCCGGGCTCACCAGGTCGCGGATGCTCTGGTAGCCACCGATGGCGGTCTGCACCGCCCACTGGCCCGGCACGTTCGCGCACAGGCGTAGTGCGGAGAGCAGTTCGACCGACTCGATATACCGGTCGGCAGTCTCACGGTTGCCCGAGAACGAGACCCAGCCCACGCGATAGCCACACGCGCGGTAGACCTTGGACAGGCCTGAAAACGTGCCGCATAGGGTATCGCGCACCAGCGTCGCCATCGGCACATGCTCGACGCCATCGTAGGTCATGCCGTCGTAGATCTCGTCGCTGAACACGACGAGCCGGTGCCGCTCCGCGAGCCGCGCGAGCGACTCGAGCAGCTCGCGCGGATACACGGCGCCGGTCGGGTTGTTCGGATTGATGACCACCAGCGCGCGGGTGCGCGGCGTCACCAGCCGCTCGATCTCCGCGGGGTCGGGCTGGAACCCGTTCTCGGGCCGGCAGGGATAGTGCACGGCGCGCGCGCCGTTCAGGACCGCGGCCGCCGTCCACAGCGGATAGTCGGGACTCGGGATGAGCACTTCGTCGCCGTCGTTGACCAGCGCCCGCAGCGTCAGGTCGATCAGCTCGCTGACGCCGTTACCGATGAACACGTCCTCCGCCGTGACGCCGGTAACGCCGCGGCTCTGCTGCTGCATCACCACGGCCTCACGCGCTGGAAAGATGCCCTTCTGGTGGCAGTAGGCCTCGCTCGCCTGCAGGTTCTCGATCATGGCGAGGCGCATCGTTTCCGGCGTGCGGAAACCGTACAGCCCGGGGTTGCCGATGTTCAGCGCGATGATCTCGTAGCCCATGCGCTCGAGCTCGAGCGCGCGGCGGGCGAGACGGCCGCGGATCTCGTACTTCACGCCGGTGAGCGAGCGGCTGGGCTCGACGATTTCGGGACTCATGCTCCGGTCCGCCTGTTGCAGATGCTGCGCTGCATTATCACACTTTGGTCCACCCACCGACGAGCCACCCGTCAGCCCCGGCCACCCGAGGGCGTGTAACCCAGGTTCGGGCCGAGCCAGCGCTCAGCCTCGGCCAGGGTCCAGTCTTTCCGGCGCGCGTAGTCCTCGACCTGGTCGCGGCCGATGCTGCCGACCTGGAAATAACGCGCTCCCGGGTGCGAGAAATACCAGCCGCTGACCGCCGCCGCCGGGAGCATGGCGTAGTGTTCCGTGAGCTGAATGCCGGTGCGAGCCTCCACGTCGAGCAGCCGCCATAGCTCCGCCTTCTCGGTGTGGTCGGGACAGGCGGGATAGCCCGGCGCCGGACGGATGCCGCGGTAGTCCTCGGCAATCAGCGCCTCGTTCGCCAGGTGCTCGTCGGGGGCATAGCCCCAGATTTCCCGGCGCACGCGCTCGTGCAACCGCTCGGCAAAGGCCTCGGCGAGCCGGTCCGCGAGCGCCTTGAGCAGGATGGCACGGTAGTCGTCGTGCGCGGCCTCGAAGCCAGCGACGCGCGCGTCGATGCCGTGCCCGGTCGTGACCGCGAACGCCCCGACCCAGTCGGGCACCCCGGCCTGCTCGGGGGCGATGAAGTCTGCGAGGCACAGGTTGGGCTGGCCCGGCGCCTTGCGTTTCTGTTCGCGCAACTGGTGTAGCGTGCCGAGTACGCCGTCGCGCGCCTCGCCCGCATAGATCTGGATATCCTCGCCGATGCTGGCGGCCGGAAACAATCCGATGACGCCGCGCGCCTCGAGCCACTGCTCCGCGATGATGTCTTCGAGCATCCTCCGCGCATCGTCGTACAGCGCGCGCGCCACCTTGCCCTTCTGCGGATCGTCGAGGATCGCCGGGAAGCGTCCCGAGAATTCCCAGGCATTGAAGAACGGCATCCAGTCGATGTAGCGCACCAGCTCCTCGAGCGGGTAATCGTCAAACACGCGGATGCCCGGCTGCGCCGGCGCCGGCGGACGGTAGTCGCGCCAGCCGCCGTCGAAGCGGTGCTCGCGAGCCTCGGCCAGGCTGAGCTGCGGTCCCTTGGTGCGCGGCCGCGCGTGCTGGGCGCGGCGCTTGGCATGCTCGTCCTCGGCGTGCGCTACGAAGGCCGGGGCATGTTCCGCGCTGATCAGCTTCTGCACCACGCCCACCGCGCGCGAGGCGTCCTTCACGTAGATCACCGGGCCTTCGTAGGCCGGGTCGATCTTCACCGAGGTATGCGCCGGCGATGTGGTCGCGCCGCCGATCAGGAGCGGCTGGGTGAAGCCGAGCCGCTGCATTTCCGACGCCACGTGGATCATCTCGTCGAGCGAGGGCGTGATCAGTCCGGACAGGCCGATGATGTCGGCATGCTCGCGGCGCGCCGCCTCGAGAATCCGGTCGCAAGGCGTCATCACGCCCAGGTCCACGACCTCGAAGCCGTTGCACTGGAGCACCACGCCGACGATGTTCTTGCCGATGTCGTGCACGTCACCCTTGACCGTCGCCATGATGATGCGCGCACGCGGCTGGCGGTCCGCCTCTTTCTCCATCTCGAGGAACGGCACGAGATGGGCCACGGCCTTCTTCATCACGCGCGCCGACTTGACGACCTGCGGCAGGAACATCTTGCCCTCGCCGAACAGGTCGCCGACGACGTTCATCCCCGCCATCAGCGGCCCCTCGATGACGTCCAGCGGCCGCCCCAGCTCCAGGCGCGCCGCTTCCGTGTCCGCGACGATGTGCTCGTCGAGTCCCTTGACCAGCGCATGCTCCAGGCGCTTCAGGATGGGGAGTTCGCGCCAGCCGAGATCCTCCGTTTCGCGTTTCGCCCCGGGTCCGCCGCGGAACTCTGCAGCCAGCGCCAGCAGTTGCTCGGTGGCGTCGGGACGGCGCGCCAGGATGACGTCCTCGACGGCCTCGCGCAGCCGCGGCGGGATGTCCTCGTAGATCGCGAGCTGGCCGGCGTTCACGATGCCCATGCTCATGCCGGCGCGGATGGCGTGGTAGAGAAAGACCGAGTGCATCGCCTCGCGCACCCGGTCGTTGCCGCGAAACGCGAACGACACGTTCGACACGCCGCCGCTGACCAGCGCGCCGAGCTCGGTCCGGATGGCGCGGGTCGCCTCGATGAAATCGACCGCATAGCGGTCGTGCGCCTCGATCCCGGTCGCGACGGCGAAGATGTTCGGGTCGAAGATGATGTCCTCCGCCGGCAGGCCCGCCACCTCGGTGAGCAGACGCCAGGAGCGCCGGCAGATCTCGAGCCGGCGCTCCAGCGTCTCGGCCTGGCCGTCCTCGTCGAAGGCCATGACGATCACGGCCGCGCCGTGCCTGCAAATCTCGCGCGCCTGGCGCAGAAACTCGCCCTCGCCCTCCTTCAGGCTGATCGAGTTCACCACCGACTTGCCCTGCAGGCATTTCAGCCCGGTCTCGATCACCGACCACTTCGAGGAGTCGATCATGATCGGGACGCGCGCGATGTCAGGCTCGGTGGCCAGCAGGTCCAGGAAGGTCTGCATCGCAGCCTCGGAATCGAGCATGCCCTCGTCCATGTTGACGTCGACGATCTGCGCGCCGCTGTCGACCTGCTGGCGCGCCACGTCCAGGGCGCCGGCGTAGTCGTCGGCCTCGATCAGCTTGCGGAATTTCGCCGAGCCCGTGACGTTGGTGCGCTCGCCCACGTTGACGAACAGCGAACTGGCATCGATGTTCAGCGGCTCCAGACCGGAGAGCCGGCAGGCGCGCGGGCGCTGCGGCACTACGCGCGGCGCCTTGCCGTGGATCGCCCCGGCCAGCGCGGCGATGTGCTCGGGGCGTGTCCCGCAGCAGCCGCCGACGAGATTGACGAACCCGCTCTGGGCGAACTCGCCGATCAGCCCGGCCATGGTCTCCGCGTCCTGGTCGTAGCCGCCGAAGGCGTTCGGCAGGCCGGCGTTCGGGTGCACGCTGACGAAGGTATCGGCAAGCCGGGAGAGTTCCTCGATGTGCGGCCGCAGCTGCTCGGCGCCGAGCGCGCAGTTGAAGCCCACCGCCAGCGGGCGCGCATGGCGCACCGAGTTCCAGAACGCCTCGACGGTCTGGCCGGACAGGGTGCGGCCGGAGGCATCGGTGATCGTACCGGAAACCATGATGGGCAGGCGAAAGCCCTCTTCCTCGAACAGGGCCGCGATGGCGTACAACGCCGCGCGCGCGTTCAGCGTGTCGAAGACCGTCTCGACCATGATGATGTCGGCGCCGCCGTCGGCGAGGGCGAGCGTCGCCTCGCGGTAAGCGACGACGAGTTCGTCGAAACGGATGTTGCGCTTGCCGGGATCGCTCACGTCCGGCGACAGCGAGGCCGTGCGATTGGTGGGCCCGAGCACCCCGGCGACGAAGCGCGGCCGCCCGTCGGCGGCGGCCGCCGCATCGGCGCACTCACGCGCGATGCGCGCGGCGGCGAAGTTCATTTCGGCCACGTGGTCCTGCAGCCCGTAATCTGACTGCGCGATCGAGGTCGCGCTGAAAGTGTTCGTCTCGATGATGTCGGCCCCCGCCTCGAGGTAGGCGCGGTGGACGCTGGCGACAATCTCGGGACGCGTCAGGCAGAGCACGTCGTAATTGCCCTTGAGATCCGCGTGATCGGGGAAGCACTCGCCGCGGAAATCCGCGTCGACGAGTTTCTTCTCCTGCATCAGCGTGCCGGTGGCGCCATCGAGCAAAAGGATCCGCCGCGCCAGCAGCGCCGCGAGCTCGCGGCTGCGATCGGGCTGGCGCCGGGGTGTTGCGTGCTCAGGCATAAGCGACCCGCGGCGCCGGGCTGTGCAGCAGGCAATGACAGATCGCGTACACCAGCTCAGCCCGGTTCAGGGTGTAGAAGTGGAAGTCTGCGACACCGTGCCGGCGCAACGTCTCGACCATGTCGATGGCCACGCTTGCCGCGATCATGGCGCGCGTGTCCGGGTCTTCCTCCAGGCCTGCAAAACGCTCCTGTAACCAGTCCGGGATGCTCGCGCCGCAGGCGGCCGCAAACTTCGTGATCTGCGGAAAGCGCGTGATCGGCAGGATGCCCGGCACGATCGGCACCGTGATCCCGGCCGTGGCCGCGGCATCGCGGAAACGCAGGTATACGTCGGGGTCGAAGAAGAACTGCGTGATGGCCCGCGACGCGCCGGCATCGACTTTGCGCTTCAGGTTATCGAGATCCGCCGCGGCGCTCACCGCCTCGGGATGCACCTCGGGGTAGGCCGCGACCGAGATCTCGAAGTCGCCCACGGTTTTCAGGCCGGCGACGAGATCGGCCGCATACGGGAAGCCGTCGGGATGCGGCACGTACCGGGCGCTGCCCTTGGGTGGATCTCCCCGCAGCGCGACGATATGGCGGATGCCCGCATCCCAGTAACGCCGGGCGATGTCGAGCACCTCGTCGCGGCTGGCGCCGACGCACGTCAGGTGCGGCGCGCTGACCAGACCCGTATTGGCGTGGATGCGTGTGACGATGTCGTGGGTGCGCTCGCGCGTCGACCCATCCGCACCATAGGTGACGGACACGAATACGGGCCTGAGCGGCGCGAGGCGCTCCACCGTCTGCCACAGGCGCGCCTCCATCGCCGCGTTGCCGGGCGGAAAGAATTCGAAGGAGAAACGGATCGGCTCGGGGCTCAATTCAAAATCCTCGGATCAGGCCGCGGCGGCGCGCTGCGCGTCGGGACGGCGGACAATGGAAACGATCAACGGCCACGGCCGGGCGAAGAGGCTCTCGCTGGCCTCGGAGCGCAGGCCGGCGTCCGCACACCAGCGGGCCAGGCGCGCGCTCGTGAGCAGGTTCTCCGTGGGCACGGCCTCGTCGGCGGGCGCCTCGCCGGTCAGGAACTCGACCAGCAGCAGCCTGCCGCCGGGACGAAGCACGCGCGCCGCCTCGCGCAGCACCTCGACGGGTTCATCCGCCCGATACAGCACCTGGTCGATGGTGACCGTATCGAAGCTCTCGTCGCCGAAGCGTAACTGGTACATGTTGCCCTGCCGCACGGAGAGGTGATCGAGGCCCGCGGCGTGGAGGTTGCTGCGCGCAAGCACCAGCATCTCGCGGGAGATATCGACGCCCACCGCGGTGGCCGCCGAAACGCCGAGCAGGCGAAGCATGCGTCCCGTGCCGGTGCCGATGTCGAGCAGGTCGCCGAGCGCCTCGCGCCCCATCAGGTCCACGATCCGGGCATCGACGCCCGCCGGGGTCGGGACGGACTCGCCGACGGCCTGACCACGCACCTCTTCGGCCCGCCGTGTCAGCACGCGCTCGAGCCGCTCCCGGTCCAGGCGCAGGACTGCGTCGGTTTCCGGCAGCAGCCTCAGCAGTCCGCGCGCCAGTTCCGCCCCGGGACCACCGAGGGGCACGCGGTAGTAGACCCAGTTCTGCTCCCGGAACCGGTCCAGCAACCCGGCGGCGCACAACACCTTCAGGTGCCTCGAGACACGCGGCTGGCTCTGGCCTACCACGCCGGTGAGCTCGGTCACGGTAAGCTCTCCGCGGGCACACAGCGCCAGCAGCCGGAGGCGGCTGGGGTCGGCAACGGCCTTGAAGGCTTCTAACTCGCGGTTCATCGGCCCTCCCCGGGGCGGATGTAAAAGCAACTGCATATAAACATATATTTATATAGGTGTAAACATGCCAACTGACCCTTCGTCCCTGGACTGGCCCAGGCACCTCGGGAACCTCTGGACGGCAGGTATCCCCCTCGCAGGCGCGATGGGGGTGGAGATCCGCCGCCTGGATGAGCACCTGCTGGAAATCGCGGCGCCGCTGGCGCCCAACCGGAACCACATGGGGACCGCCTTCGGCGGCAGCCTGCAGGGTCTCGCGACACTCGCGGGCTGGGGCGCGACGTTGATCGCAACGGGTGACCCCGATACGCATCACGTCGTCATTCGCGATGCGCAGATGCGCTTCCTGGCGCCGGTTTCCGGCGAACTGGTCGCCACGGCGGTGCGCCCCTCGCCCGGGGCTGTCGCTGCCTTCCACGGCACCCTTGCCGAGCGCGGCCGCGCGCGTCTCACGGTGCCGGTCACGATCCAGGGGCCGGGCGACACGGTGGCCGCGCGCTTCGTGGGCGAATTCGTCGCCTTTGGCAGTGATTCCGCGGCGACTCGTCCAGTGCCAACCAGCCCTAGTGCACCTGCTTAGACACCGGGGGAATCAGGGCATCGTCGGCCAGCAGCTGGCCCACGTCCACGGTGTCCAGCGCATAGGCCTTGTTGCAGAATTCGCAACGCACTTCGATCTGCCCCTCGGTGGCGAGCAGGCCGTCGAGTTCCGCGCGCCCCAGCAGGCGCAGCGCCGACTCGACCCGTTGCCGGTTGCAGCTGCACCGGAACGCCACTGCACGCTCATCCGCCACGCGAACGTGTTCTTCGTGGAACAACCGCCGTAGCAGGTCCTGTGGATCCAGGCCCAGCAATTCCTGCGCGGACACCGTGCCGGCCAGCATGCCCGTCCGCCGCCAGCCGTCCGCATCCGCTTCGGGCGCTCCCGCCGAGGCAGGCAGCTGCTGCAGCAGCAGGCCGGCGGCGCCCGTGTCGTCAGCGGCCAGCCAGATGCGCGTCGGCAATTGTTCGGACTGCGCGAAATAGGCTTCCAGGCAGGTCGCGAGGCTGTCGGTATCGGCCAGGACGATGCCCTGGTAGCGTTCCTTGTCCTTGCGCCGCTCGATCGTGATCGCGAGGCGTCCGCCGCCGGTCAGCTCTGCGAGCGACCCGCGCGGGTCCTCGCCTTTCCACTTCGCCAGGCCGCGCACGGCGAGATCGCTGCCGCACTGTGCCACCAGCAGGTGCACGTCGCCCTCGCCCTGGATCTGCAGGGTCAGCACGCCATCGAACTTCAGCATGGAGGCGAGCAGGACAGTCGCCGCCATCGCCTCGCCGAGCAGGTCACGCACCGCGGGCGGATAAGTCTCGCGCTCGAGCACGGCGCGCCAACTCTGCGCCAGGCGCACGACTTCGCCGCGCACGGCAAACTCCTCGAACATGAAGCGCCGCAGCGCGTCGCCGCCGCTCATCAGCCCGCCAGCAGTTTCTGCAGCAGCTCGTTGACCAGCGCCGGGTTGGCCTTGCCGCCGGTCGCCTTCATGACCTGGCCGACGAAAAAGCCAAACAGCTTGTCCTTGCCGGCCCGGTACTGCGCGAGCTGCTGCGGGTTCGCGGCGATGACCTCACGGACGATGGCCTCGACCGAGCCGGTATCCGTGATCTGCTTCAGGCCGCGCGCCTCGATGATGACGTCCGCGTCACCCTCGCCGGCCCACATGGCCTCGAACACTTCCTTGGCGATCTTGCCCGAGATGGTCTCGTCCTCGATCCGCCGCAGCAGGCCGAGCAGCGCGTCGGCGCTGAGCGGGCTCGCGGAGACGTCGCGCCCCGCCTTGTTCAGCGCGCCGGCAAGGTCGCCCATCACCCAGTTCGCGGCCAGTTTCTTGTCGGCCAGGCCCGCGGCCACGAGCTCGAAGTAATCTGCGACCGCCCGGCCGGCACTCAGCACGCCGGCGTCATACTCGGACAGGCCGAATTCATCCATGAAGCGATCCCGCTTCTGCCAGGGCAGCTCCGGCAGCCCGGCCCGCACGGCCTCGACCTGTTCCGGCCCGATCTCGAGCGGCAGCAGGTCCGGGTCGGGGAAATACCGGTAGTCGTTGGCTTCTTCCTTGCTCCGCATGGGGCGCGTCTCGTCGCGGTCCGGGTCATACAGCCGCGTTTCCTGCACCACGCTGCCGCCTGACTCGAGAATGTCGATCTGGCGCTCGACCTCGAACAGGATCGCGCGCTCCACGAAGCGGAAGGAATTCAGGTTCTTGATCTCGGCGCGGGTGCCGAACTTGTGCCGACCCACGGGCCGCACCGAGATGTTCGCGTCACAGCGGAACGAGCCTTCCTGCATGTTGCCATCGCAGATCCCCAGGTAGCGCACCAGCTGGTGGATGGCCTTCATGTAGGCGACCGCCTCCTTCGCCGAGCGCATGTCCGGTTCCGAGACGATTTCCAGCAGGGGGGTCCCGGCGCGGTTCAGGTCGATCCCCGACTGGCCCTTGAAGTCCTCGTGCAGGGACTTGCCCGCATCCTCCTCGAGGTGCGCGCGCGTGATGCCGATGGTCTTGTGCGAGCCGTCGTCCAGCCGGATCTCGATCCGCCCGTCGTGCACGATCGGCAGCTCGTACTGGCTGATCTGGTAGCCCTTCGGCAGATCGGGGTAGAAGTAATTCTTGCGCGCGAACACCGAGCGCGGCGCGATGGTCGAGCCGCTCGCGAGGCCGAAGGCGATGGCCATCCTGACCACGGCCTCGTTCAGCACCGGCAGCACCCCCGGGTAGCCGAGGTCAACGAGGCAGGCTTGCGAGTTCGGCTCCGCCCCGTAGGCGATCGCGGCGCCGGAGAAGATCTTGCTCCGGGTGGCGAGCTGGGCGTGGATCTCGAGCCCGATGACGGTTTCCCATTCCATGCGCGCGTTCCTCAGGCGAAGGCGCCGCCCGGCGCCCTCGCGTGCCAGTCGGTTTCCTGTTGAAAACGGTGGGCGACATTCAGGATCCGCCCCTCCTCGAAGGCGCGGCCGACGATCTGCAGGCCCACCGGCAGGCCGTCGACGAAGCCGCACGGCGCCGACAACCCCGGCAGCCCGGCCAGGTTCACGCCGATGGTGTAGATGTCGTTCAGGTACATCGTGACGGGATCGTCGACCTTGGCGCCCAGCTCGAAGGCCGGGGTCGGCGACGTCGGCCCGACGAGCACGTCGACAGACTCGAAGGCGCGCCGGAAGTCGGCCGCGATGAGCTGCCGCACCCGCTGCGCCTTCAGGTAGTAGGCATCGTAGTAGCCGGCCGAAAGCACATAGGTGCCGGTCATGATGCGCCGCTTGACCTCGTCGCCGAAGCCCTCGCCGCGGCTGCGCTTGTAGAGGTCCTCCAGGTCGCGCGGGTCCGCGGCGCGGTAGCCGAAGCGCACGCCGTCGAAGCGCGACAGGTTGGAGGAACACTCGGCCGGGGCGACCACGTAGTAGGTCGGCACCGACAGGCCGATGCTCGGCAGGCTGACGCGCTTGACCGTCGCGCCGAGGCCCTCGAGCACGCGCAGCGCCTCCTCGATGGCCGCGGCGTTGGCGGGGTCCAGGCCCTCGTCCATGAATTCCTCGACCACGCCGATCTTGAGCCCCTCGAGCGAGTCGCCCAATCCCGCCGCATAGTCCGGCACCGGCGCATCCACGGAGGTCGAGTCGCGCGGATCGTGTCCGGACATCGCCGTCAGCAGGAGGGCGGCGTCTTCCGCCGTGCGGGTCAGCACGCCCGCCTGGTCGAGGCTGGAGGCGAAGGCGATCATGCCGTAGCGCGACACACGCCCGTAGGTCGGCTTGATGCCGGTGATGCCTGCGAGGGCCGCGGGCTGCCGGATCGAGCCGCCCGTGTCGGTGCCGGTCGCCGCCGGCACGAGGCGCGCCGCCACGGCCGCCGCCGAACCGCCGGACGACCCGCCGGGCACCCGCGAGAGGTCCCAGGGATTGCGCACCGGGCCATAGAAGCTCGTCTCGTTCGAGGAGCCCATGGCGAATTCGTCCATGTTGGTCTTGCCGAGCATGATGGTGCCGGCCGCGCGCAGCCGCTCGACGACCGTCGCGTCGTATGGCGAGATGAAATTGTCGAGCATGCGCGAGCCGCAGCTGGTCTTCACGCCGGCGGTGCAGAAAATGTCCTTGTGGGCGATCGGCACGCCCGTGAGCGGCCCGCCGCCCCCGGCGAGGACCGCATCCGCAGCGCGCGCGGCCTCGAGCGCCGCCTCGCCGGTCACGGTCACGAAGGCATTGAGCTCGCCGTCGAGGCTTTCGATCCGCGCCAGGAGGTGCTGCACCAGCTCCTCGCTGCTGAATTCGCGGGCCCTCAGGGCGCGGGAGATCCCGGCCATGGTCATGCCGTGCATGGGTGCTTGCTCCTTGGCTACTCGAGGACCCGGGGGACCAGGTAGAGACCGGATTCCACCGCCTGGGCGTTCTGCTGGTAAAGTGCGCGCTGGTCGGGCTCCGTCACGACGTCTTCCCGCAGGGGCTGGGTCATGTTGAGCGGATGGGCCATCGGCGTGACGCCGTCGGTATCCGCACGCTCGAGCTGCTGTACAAAATCGATGATGCGCGACAGATTGTCCACGTAAACGGGGATCTCGTCCGCGGAGATCTCCAGCCTCGCGAGGTGGGCGATGGACTCGACCTCGTGTCGGCTAAGCTTCATGCAGTCCTCCTGGGGCTTCAGAAAGCAGTTCGAATTCGGTTTCAATGATACTCTCGCGCTTGCTCGAAGTCGCCCCCGTTGCTAAATTTACGGGCTTGTCCGGCTTATTCATACGGCGTCCGCTGCGCCGCCCCTCTGCCGCCCACTGATTCCTTCTCGGTCAACGTATGTTCAAGAATTTCCGGGGTTATTTCTCCAACGACCTGTCCATCGACCTGGGCACGGCCAACACCCTGATCTACGTCCGGGGGCGTGGCATCGTGCTCAACGAGCCGTCGGTCGTCGCGATCCGGGAAGAGCCCAATCGGGGCGGGCGCACGGTCCAGGCCGTCGGCGCGGAGGCCAAGATGATGCTCGGGCGAACGCCCGGCAACATCACGGCCATCCGACCGCTGAAGGACGGCGTGATCGCCGACTTCACCGTGACCGAGAAGATGTTGCAGCACTTCATCAAGAAGGCGCACGGCAGCCGCTATTTCCGCCCCAGCCCGCGGGTCCTGGTCTGCGTGCCCTACGGTTCGACGCAGGTCGAGCGGCGGGCGATCCGTGAGTCCGCCGAGGGCGCCGGCGCGCGCAAGGTGTACCTGGTGGAAGAACCGATGGCGGCCGCGATCGGCGCCGGCATGCCCGTCGGCGAAGCGCGCGGCTCGATGGTGCTCGACATCGGCGGCGGCACCTCCGAGGTCGCCGTGATCTCGCTGAACGGCATCGTGTACGCGGCCTCCGTGCGCATCGGTGGCGACCGCTTCGACGATGCGATCATGAGTTACGTGCGCCGCAACTACGGCATTCTCATCGGCGAGGCCACCGCCGAGCGCATCAAGCACGACATCGGCGCTGCGTACCCGGGCCAGGAAGTGCGCGAGATCTCAGTGCGGGGACGCAACCTCTCGGAGGGCGTGCCGCGCAGCTTCACCCTGAACTCCAACGAAATCCTCGAGGCACTGCAGGAGCCGCTGCAGGGGATCGTCGGTGCGGTCAAGGCGGCGCTCGAACAGACCCCGCCCGAGCTCGGCGCCGACGTCGCTGATCGCGGCATCGTGCTGACCGGCGGCGGGGCACTGTTACGCGATCTCGACAAGCTGCTGATGGAGGAGACCGGCCTGCCGGTCATCGTCGCCGACGACCCGCTGACCTGCGTCGCGCTCGGCGGAGGCAAAGTGCTCGAGCTGCTGGATCAGCACGGCCCCGGCCTTTTCGGAATCGAGTGAAGCGCTGGTCTCCTCCCCCGCCTGCAGTTCACAATAGGCAGCGGTTGGCCGTGACCCCGCCGTGAGCCCACTCAGCCAGACAGACAACAAGCCGCTGTTCGAGCGCGGACCTTCGCTGGGCACCCGCATGGTGCTGCTGGCGTTGCTGTCCGTGCTGCTCATGCTGCTCGATTATCGGCAGGGCCACCTCGAGACCGCCCGCCGCGCCCTCACGGTCGCGGTCTATCCCATCCGCGTGCTGGTCGACATGCCTTCGGCCACCTTCGGCTGGGCCCGCGAATCGTTGTCCGAACGCAATCGCCTCGTGGATGAGAACCGCGAGCTGAGAACCGAAAGCCTGCGGCAGCGCGCCCGGCTGCAGCAGATGGCCTCGCTGGAGGCGGAAAACGCGCGCCTCAGGGCGCTGATGGAGTCCCCCGCCAGGCTCGCCAATCGCGTCCAGGTGGCCGAGATCCTCGCCGTGGACCTCGATCCCTATCGTCACCGGATCGCGCTGAACCGGGGCGAGCACGCCGGCGTCTATCCCGGCCAGGCGCTGCTGGACGCGGACGGGATCGTCGGCCAGGTCATTCGTGTCAACCCGCTCAGCGCCGAGGCGATCCTGATCAGCGACCCGAGCCATGCGACCCCGGTCCAGCTCAATCGCAACGGCCTGCGCACGGTCGCGCTCGGGGTCGGTGATATCGCCCGGATCGACCTGCCCTTCCTGCCTAACAGCGCCGATATCCGGGTTGGCGACCTGCTCGTTTCATCGGGCCTCGGCGATGCCTTCCCGGCAGGCTACCCGGTCGCGCGCGTGACCCGCGTGGAGCGGCGCCCGGGCGAGTCGTTCGCCCGCGTGGAAGCGGAGCCGACCGCCGCGCTGAACCGTACCCGGGAGGTGTTGCTCGTCTGGGAGGGCGGCGAGGCCCCGCCGCTCGAGCCGCTGGAAGCCCCCGCCGACGAGGCCGGAAGCGCCGCGGAGCACCCGCCCGCAGCCGGGAACGCGGAATGAGCGCGCGGATGGGCCACCGGACCTGGCCGATGCTGCTGTCGCTGCTCGTGGCACTTTCCCTCGAGGTCACGCCCCTGCCCGCGGACCTGTCCGCATGGCGGCCGCCATGGCTGGCGCTGACCGCGATCTACTGGGCGCTGGCATACCCGCGCCGCTACGGTCTCGCGGTCGCCTGGATCGCGGGCCTGGTACTCGACGTGCTGAAGGGCGGCGTGCTCGGGCAGCATGCGCTCGCGATGACCGTGGCGACTTGGCTCACGCTGCGCTTCCACCTGCGCCTGCGCGTGTTCCCGGTCTGGCAGCAGACCGCCGCGGTCGGCGCGCTGATCGGGGTCCACCAGTTCCTGGTGTTCTGGGTGGACGGCGTCACCGTCGGCGCCGAACTGAGCTGGCAGCGGGCGGCGCCGACGTTCGCCGCGCTCGCCGCCTGGCTGGTGATCGTGGCGGTGCTGGACCGGCTGCGCATATACCTCGGGATGCGGGCGTGAGCATCCATCGCTTCAAGGACCACTGGCGGGAGCAGCACATGTTCCTCGGCCGCCTGGTCGCGGCCGCGGTCATAGTCGTCCTGCTGGCCGGCATAGTGATTTATCGGCTCGTCGATCTGCAGGTGGTCAATTTCGAGCACTTCAGCCGCCTCTCCCAGGGGAACCGGGTGCGGCTCGAGCCGGTCCCGCCGGTGCGCGGCCTGCTGTTCGATCGCAATGGCCGAACGCTCGCCGAGAATCTGCCCGTCTACCAGCTGGAACTGATCCCGGAGCAAGTCAAGGACATCGAGAGCACGCTCGCGGAGTTGACGCGGCTCGGGCTGGTGCGCGAGGAAGACCTCCCCCGCATCAGGACCCAGATCCGGAGCCAGCGGCGCTTCGAGCCCGCGATCCTGCGGCACCGGCTCGGCGACGATGAGGCTGCGCGGTTTGCCGTGCAGCGTCCCCGGTTCCCAGGCGTCGACATCCAGGCGCGCCTCGCCCGCCAGTACCCGCTCGGGCAGATGGCGTCGCACGTCATCGGCTACGTGGGCGCCGTCAGCGAGGCGGACCTGCAGCGACTCGATACCGCCAACTATGCCGGCACCGCGCAGACCGGCAGGATCGGCGCCGAGCGCGCCTGGGAAGACCTGCTGCACGGCTCGACCGGTCATCGGCAATTGCTGGTCAATGCCCAGGGACGAATGCTGCAGGAGATCACGCGCACCAACGCGGCGCCGGGCCGCAACGTCTACCTGACCATCGACCTCGAACTGCAGGCGACGGCCGAGGCCGCACTGGAGGGCCGGCGCGGTGCCGTGGTCGCGCTCGATCCGCGCAACGGCCAGGTGCTGGCCATGGTCAGCGTACCGGGCTACAACCCCAACCTCTTCAGTACGGGAATCTCTACCAAGCAGTACCGGGCGCTGCAGGAAGACATCGACCAGCCGCTGTTCAACCGGGCCCTGCGCGGCCAGTACCCGCCCGGCTCCACCGTCAAGCCGATGATGGCGCTGGCCGGGCTGCATTACAACGTCATCACCCCCAATGACTCGATCTTCTGTCCCGGCTGGTTCAGCCTGCCGAATCACTCGCACCGCTACCGCGACTGGAAGAAGACCGGCCACGGCACGATCGACATGGAGAATTCGGTCGCACAATCATGCGACGTGTATTACTACCGGCTCGCCGTGGCGCTCGGCATCGAGCGCATGCACGACTTCCTCGGCTTGTTCGGCCTGGGCCAGCCCACCGGCATCGATATCCCCGGCGAGCAGCCCGGCCTCCTGCCCTCGCGCGACTGGAAACGTTCCGCCTTTCGCGATGCGCAGGACCAGGTGTGGTTTCCGGGCGAGACGGTCATCACGGGCATCGGCCAGGGCTACATGCTTGCCACGCCGCTCCAGCTCGCACACGCAGCGGCCATCCTCGGCAACCGCGGGCAGGGATTCCAGCCGACCCTGCTCGCTGCCATCGAGGACCCGGTCACTGGTGAACGCGAGGCGGTCCAGCCGCGGCCCCTGCCCCCCTTGAACGTTGCGCCCCACCACGTCGAGGAAGCCGTGGATTCGATGGTAGCGGTCATGCACGGCGCACGCGGCACCGCGCGCGCCAGTGCCCAGGGCGCGCAATGGACCATCGCCGGCAAGACCGGCACGGCGCAGGTCATCGGGATTGCGCAGGGGGCGGACTACGACGAGAGCCTGGTGGACGAGCGGCACCGGCCGCACGCCCTGTTCATCGCCTTCGCACCCGCAGAGAATCCGCGCATCGCCGTGGGCGTGCTGGTGGAGAACGGCGCCAGCGGCAGCGGCGCGGCCGCGCCGATCGCGCGGGTCGTCATCGACAACTGGCTGATGCGGGAGATCGACTGACATGGCCGTCTCGCAGTCCGTCTTCGGTCCACAGCATTCGCTTGGCCTCGGCCGGAGAATCATGGCCGGCCTGAAGCTGGACGCGCCGCTGTTCGCCGGGCTGGTGATCATCTGCGCCTTCGGGCTCGTCGTGCTATGGAGTGCCGGCGGCCAGGACCCCGGGCTGCTCACGCGCCAGCTGGTCCGCCTGGGCGCGGGCTTCGGCGTGCTGCTCGCGGTCGCACAAGTGCCGCCGAAGGTGTTGCGGCTGTGGTCGCCATGGCTGTTCCTGGCCGGCCTCGCCCTGCTGCTGGTGGTGATGGTCGCCGGAGACTTCGGCAAGGGCGCACAGCGCTGGCTCGATCTCGGCGTCGTGCGTTTCCAGCCGTCCGAGATCATGAAGCTCGCCGTGCCGATGATGGCCGCCTGGTACTTGCATGACCGGCCGCTGCCGCCGCGCTTCTCCGAGTTGCTCATGCTGCTCGCGCTGGTCGCCACCCCGGCGTTCCTGATCGCGCAACAGCCGGACCTGGGCACCGCGCTACTGGTGGCCAGCTCCGGTGTGCTGGTGGTACTGCTCGGCGGGCTGCGCCTGCGCCTGATCGTGCTGCTCAGCGCCCTGGGCGCGGCGCTGGCTCCGGTGCTGTGGCACCTCATGCACGACTACCAGCGGCGCCGCGTGCTCACCTTTCTGAATCCGGAGTCCGACCCGCTCGGCGCCGGCTATCACATCATCCAGTCGAAGATTGCCATCGGCTCCGGTGGCATGTTCGGCAAGGGCTGGGGCAACGGGACGCAGGCCCAGCTGGAATTCCTGCCCGAGCGCTCCACCGATTTCATCTTCGCGGTGCTCGGCGAGGAGTTCGGCCTCATCGGACTCGCACTGCTCATCGTCGGCTACCTGTTCCTGGTCGGGCGCGGCCTGTACATCGCCCTGCAGGCGCAGGACACCTACACTCGCCTGCTGGCTGGCAGCATCAGCCTGACGTTCTTCGTCTATGTGTTCGTGAATACCGGCATGGTGACCGGGCTGCTGCCCGTCGTGGGCGTGCCGCTGCCGCTGATCAGCTACGGCGGCACGTCGATGGTGACCCTCATGGCCGGTTTCGGTATGCTCATGGCCATCAACGGACATCGCAACCTACTCGCCAGGTGAATTGCATCAAACGCCTCTTCTGCTGCATCGTCCTGGTCATCGGCCAGTGCGCCATCGCCTCTCAGTCTTCCGCCCAGGCGCTCGACATCGAGCGGGATGACGTACGCGCATTTATTGAGCGCGTGCACCAGGAGCATGGCCTCGATCCCGCGGTCGTCAGCTCGATCCTCGCCCTGGCGCGCATTCAGCCGCAGATCATCGAGGCCATCAGCCGTCCGGCGGAGCGCGTCCGGCCGTGGCACGAGTACCGCAAGATCTTCATGACCGAGGAGCGGATCGCCGCGGGCGTGGCGTTCTGGCAGGAACACCTGGCGCTGATCCAGCGTATCTCCGCGGACACGGGCGTTCCCCCGGAGATCCTGGTGGGCATCATCGGCGTGGAGACCTTTTACGGTCGTATCGCTGGCAGGCACCGGGTGCTCGATGCCCTTGCGACACTCGCCTTCGAATATCCGCCGCGCGGCGCCTTCTTCTCCCGGGAGCTCGAACAGTTCCTGCTGCTCGCCCGGGAACAGGGCCTGGAAATCGAGACCCCGGTCGGCTCGTATGCCGGCGCGATGGGCTTGCCGCAGTTCATCCCGTCCAGCTACCGCGCCTATGCGGTGGATGGCGACGGCGATGGCCGCATCGACCTGTGGAACAGCATCGAGGACATCCTTGCGAGCGTCGCCAATTACTTCAAGGCCCATGGCTGGCGCGACGGGGAGCCCGTGGTGGCCCCCGCGGTCCCCGGGAAGGCCGACCCGGCCACCCTCGCCCACCAGGGCCTGGGCACGAACACGACCGTCGGTGAGCTCTGGTCCGCCGGCGTCGGTCTCGCCGGCCCCGCGCCGCGCGAACGCGCCGCCGCCGCCGGGCTGTTCGCGCTGGAATACGAGGACGGCCCCCGCTACTGGGCCGGGTTCCACAACTTCTACGTCATCACGCGCTACAACCGCAGCCTCATGTACGCGCTGGCCGTGCACCAACTGGGGGAAGCGATCGGCGAACGCATCCATGGAGCGGACGATGCATCCTGAGCGCGGGGCACGCGCGACGATCGTGCTGTGCTGCGCGCTGGGCTGGGCCCTGGTCGCCGGCTGCGCGGGCCCGCGCGAGCCGGGCCTCGGCGGCGACACGGACAGCGCGCCGGTGCGGCCGCCCGATGTCTCCCGCCTGCCGGATGCCGTCCCGCGGGCCGAGCCGCGCAGCGCGCGCGGCAACCCGCCTTTCTACGAGGTCATGGGGCGCCGCTACTACGTCATGAACGATGCCGCAGGCTATCGCGAGCGCGGGGTGGCGAGCTGGTACGGCACGAAGTTCCACGGCCGCATGACCTCCAGCGGCGAGCCCTACGACATGTACGCCATGACGGCCGCCCACAAGACGCTGCCATTGCCAACCTATGTCCGCGTGACGCATCGCGGCAATGGCCGCAGCATCGTCGTCCGGGTGAACGACCGCGGGCCGTTCGTCGGCGATCGCATCATCGATCTGTCCTACGCTGCCGCCGTGCGCCTCGGCATGCACAACGACGGCACGGCGCTGGTCGACGTCGAGGCGATCGGGCCGGGCGCGACGCCCCTGCTCGCCCGCGCGGAGGGACCGCAGGCAGATGTGCCGGGCGACGTGGTCTGGCTGCAGGTCGGTGCGTTCTCCGACGAGGCCAACGCGGAGCGGCTGCAGGCACGCTTGGCCGACGAGGGCATCCGTGACGTAGTCACGGTGTCCGACAGCAGCGCCCGCAAGGCAGTGTATCGTGTCCGGATCGGGCCGCTGAGCGGAGTCGAAGACGTCGAACGCATGCTGGAGCGCGTGCGGCTGCTCGGCATCCACGACGCCCACCTGACGATGGACTGAAGTCCTCCGGCCGGGCTGCACGGCGGGCCGGTGATACCGCACGCCTACACCCCGGCGGAGCGAGCGTGTACCATTCCCCGCTGTATCCACCCCCAAGTCTGCCGGCGCTTCGCCGTACCAGGGAGCCATGCGCGCAATACCCTTTCTCTGCCTGTTTCTCGTTTTCCTGTCGGCGCCGCCGACAGCCTCGGCCCAGCAACCACAAGCGATGCTGCCGCCCGTGCCCGCCGCCCCCGCCGTGCCGGCCCGTGGCTATATCCTCCTCGACTTCAACTCCGGCGAAGTGCTGGCCGAAAAGGACGCGGACGAACGCATGGACCCGGCCAGCATCACCAAGCTGATGACGGCCTACGCGGTCTTCAGCGAGCTGCGCAAGGAACGGATGGCGCTGGACGACCTGGTCACCGTGAGCGAGCGCGCCTGGCGCACGGGCGGCTCGCGCACGTTCATCGAGGTGGGCAAGCGGATCTCCGTAGAGGACCTGATCCGCGGCATGATCATTCAGTCCGGCAACGATGCGTCAGTGGCCCTCGCGGAGCACACTGCCGGCACCGAGGCGACCTTCGCGGACCTGATGAACGAGTACGCGCGGCAGCTCGGCATGCACAACACGAACTTCCGCAACGCCACGGGCCTACCCAGCGAGGATCACTACAGCTCGGCGCGCGACATCGCGATCCTGGCGAGCGCGATCATTCGCGAGTTCCCGCAGTTTTACCAGTTCTACTCGGAGCGCGAATTCACCTTCAACGGCATCACGCAGCGCAACCGCAACCAGATGCTGTGGCGCGATCCGACCGTGGATGGCATGAAGACCGGTATGACCGATGCGGCCGGCTATTGCCTCGTAGCCTCCGCGCAGCGCGAAGGCATGCGCCTCATCTCCGTGGTGCTCGGCACGAGCGGCGCCAAGGCCCGCGCCGACGCCACGCAAGGGCTCCTGAACTGGGGTTTCCGCTTTTACGAGAGCCACCGGTTGTACGCGGCCGGGCAAGCGGTGACCACGGCGCGGCTGTGGATGGGCGAGCTCGATACCCTGGACCTGGGCCTCAGCGAGGACCTGTGGGTCACCGTGCCCAGGGGGCGCTACGCCATGATGGAGGCCTCCATGGAGCTGGAGTCGCCACTGTTGGCGCCGCTCGCGCCGGAGGATGCCGTCGGACGCGTGCGGGTCAGCCTCGACGGCCGCATGCTCGCCGACCGCGCCCTGCATCCGCTGGCGGGCTCACCGGAAGGGGGATTTTTCCGGCGCGCCATGCACTCCGTCCTGTTGTGGTTTGAATGAGCGAGACGCTGCTCGAGTTTCCATGTGAATTTCCGCTCAAGGTGATGGGCCGGAAAGAGGCGGGGTTCCAGGACGTCGTCGTTGCCCTTGTAGAGGCCCATACGGGCAGCCTGGAGTCTGAACGCATCCGGCTGCGCGAGAGCCGGGACGGGAACTTCATCGCCGTAACCGTGATGATCCGGGCCGAGAGCCAGGCCCAGCTCGATGCCATCTATCGCGAGCTGTCCGCGCACGACCGGGTGCTGATGGCGCTGTGATGCCTGCCCCGCCCCTCGTCAGGCATCTCGGCCGGGTCGACTACGAGCCGACCTGGCGGCGCATGCAGGCCTTCACCGAGACCCGCGGCGCCGACCAGGCAGACGAACTCTGGTTCCTCGAGCACCCGCCGGTGTTCACGCTCGGCCTTAACGGCAGCCGCGAGCACCTGCTGGCGCCCGGCGACATTCCCGTCGTGCAGGTCGACCGCGGCGGGCAGGTCACCTACCACGGCCCGGGGCAGCTGGTCGTCTATCCTCTGCTCGACCTGGGCCGCTCCGGGCTGGGCGTGCGCCCGCTGGTGTGTGCCCTGGAGCGGGCCGTCATTCGCTGCGTCGCGGGCTATGGCATCAAGGCCGCCGGCAACCGGGAGGCCCCGGGCGTCTATGTCGATGGACGCAAGCTCGCGAGTATCGGACTCAGGATCCGGCGCAATTGCAGTTATCACGGGCTGGCGCTGAACGTGGACATGGACCTCGAGCCCTTCCACAGAATCAATCCCTGCGGGTTCCGGGACCTGGAACTGACCCAGCTCGCGACGCTCGGCGTGCAGCGTGACCTGCAAGGTGTCGCGGCCGACCTCGAGACGGCGCTGCTGGACGAACTCGATCAGGCCTCGCCCAGCCTAGAGCGCAGCGCATAGAGGCGCTCGGGTGTCCCGACGTCGACCCAGCCGCCGCCGTGCAGTACACCGCTGATCCTGCCCTGGCGCGCCGCGGCCCTGAGAATCGGCGCGAGCGGGAATCGGCCCGGCGTGCAGCCTGCAAACAATTCGGGCGCGAGGATCGCCATGCCCCCGTAGGTGTAGCGCGATTCCGCATCGGCCAAGACGCCCCCGTCCGCAAGGCCGAAGTCGCCCGCCGGGTTGTGCTCCGGGTTCGGCACGAGCACGAGGTGCCCGAGCATGCCCTCCGGCAATGCCAGCGTGGCCGGCGACAGGTCGGACCAGACGTCACCGTTGACCAGCAGGAACGGGGCCGGCCCGAGCAGAGGCAGGGCCCGGAAAATGCCGCCGCCGGTATCGAGCGCCGGCCACGGCTCGGGGGAATACTCGATCGAGACGCCGAAGGCGCGGCCATTGCCGAGCCCGGCCCGCAACACGTCCGCGAGCCAGGCGCAGTTCATCACGACGTCCCGCACACCTGCCTCGGCCAGGGCCCTGAGCTGGTGGCCGACCAGCGGCTGCCCGGCCACCGGCAACAGCGGCTTCGGCACGCGGTCCGTCAACGGACGCATTCGTTCTCCGCGCCCCGCGGCGAGTACCATGGCCTTCAAGCTGTCTCCTCCGCCGCGTCCCGCATAACGATTGATGCACGGTTTCAAAGTATGCCATGTTAAACGCCGGCCGCCGGGAAGCCTGATGCCCCGTCTTCTCGCCCTGTCAATCGCCTTATCGATGCTGTGCGCGGCCGGTGCCGCGCGCGCGGCGCCCCTCTGTCCGGTGCCCGAAGAGATCGACTTCGGCCCGATCGACGATAGCGGCCGCATCGAGGTGTCCGCCGACCGAGCCGATGTCTCGGCGGCGGGCGATTCCGAGTTTTCCGGGGGCGTCGTGGTCCGGCGGGGCGCGCAACGTCTGGAGACGGAGGACGCGACCTGGGATCGTGCGGCGGGCCGGGTGATCGCGGTCACGGGCGCACGCTTCACGCAGCCCGGTTTTCAGGTCGAGGCGGACTCGCTCGAGTTCACGCCCGCCGACGGGGTGGCCATCCTGACCGGCAATCGTTACCGGCTGCCGCAGCAGCCGGCCAGCGGTGGCGCGGAGCGCATCCGGGCCACCGAAAAGGGCCTGATCAAGATGGACGGCGTGACCTACACGACCTGTCCGGGCGATGACCCGGACTGGCTGCTGAAGATCGATCGCCTGCGCCTGGACACCGACGAGGAAGTGGGTGAGGCACGAAACGTCACCCTGCGTTTTTTCGGGGCGCCGCTGATCTACACGCCCTACCTCTCGTTTCCGCTCTCGGATCGGCGCAAGACGGGTTTCCTGGTCCCGGAATTCGGTCAGTCCACGCGCAGCGGCTTCGAATTCAGCGCGCCCTATTACGTCAACCTGGCGCCGAACTACGATTACCTGGTCACGCCGACGCTGCTGTCGAAACGCGGCCTGGATCTCGCCAACGAGTTCCGGTACCTCACGGAGCGCAGCCGCGGCGATATCTCGCTCAATCACCTTTATCGCGATTCCGAGTTGCCGGGCAATGGTTCCCGCACTTGGTTCCATCAGCAGCACGTGACACGCCTCGACAATGGCTGGCGGCTCACGGCCGATCTCGAGGATGTCTCGGATACCGACTATTTCCAGGATCTGGGCCGCAGTCCGCAGGTGACCAGCCGCACGCATGTCGAGCGACTGCTGCAGGCGGACTACACCGGGACGACCTGGCGCATGACGGCGCGCATCCAGAATTTCCGCACGCTGGACCTCGACATCCCGGAGGACGAGCGCCCTTATGCCCGCCTGCCGCAGGTCATGGCCAGCGGCCTGTGGACGGACGGCCCACTCGGCCTGGACTGGCGGCTCCGTACCGAGGCCGCGGCGTTCAGCCGGGACATCGGGGCCGACGGAGGCCGGGGCGTGCTGGAACCGGGCGTCAGCCTGCCCATCGAGGTGCCCGGGTTCTTCCTGACGCCGAGCGCGAGCCTGCGCGTGGTCCAGTATTACCTCAGCGACCCCGTCGAGGGGACAGAGGACGAGACGCCGGGCTACGCGGCGCCGATCCTGAGCGTCGACTCGGGCCTGCTGTTCGAACGGGAGGTGTCGGAAAACCGGTTCGTGCAGACGCTGGAGCCCCGGGTGCTGTATGCCTTCATTCCCAGCCGCGAACAGGACGATCTGCCGCTGTTCGACAGCGGGCGGCCGGATTTCAACTATGTCCAGCTGTTCCGGCCGAATCGCTACGTCGGCGTGGACCGGCTTGGCGATACCAACCAGCTGAGCGTCGGCCTTACCACGCGCTTCCTCGAGGCGGCCTCAGGCAGGGAGTTCCTGTCCGCCTCCCTCGGCAAGGCCTGGTACTTCTCGGACCCGGAGGTCACCCTGCCGGATGAAAGTCTGCAGAGTGCGGACAGTTCGCCGATCGTCCTCGAACTCGGGCTGGGCCTGTTCAAGAACTGGAATGCGGACATAGGGTACCAGTGGGACAACAGCGCCGCCGAGACTCGTCTGGCCCAGTTCCGCGTCCAGTACCAGCCCGCGCCGAACAAGGTCGTGAACCTCGCCTACCGCTATCGCCCGGAACTCCTCGAGGACGTAGCGTTCTCAATGGGGTGGCCGCTGGCGCGGCGCTGGAGCTTCGTCAACGCGCTGGAGTACTCGATGCGGGACAAGACGACGGTTGAACGATTCCTCGGGCTGCAGTACGAGAGCTGTTGCTGGGCCGTCCGCTTTTCCACCTCCAAGCAGGTCAGCCGCCGCGATGGCAGCACTGACACCGCGGTGCGGCTGCAGTTCGAGTTCAAGGGATTGGGCGGTGGCGGCGCGAGGAAACGCTTCGAGAGTGATATCCTTGGCTATTCTGCTTACGACTAAAACCATACTTATGCGATTGATTTCATTGCGATCTATCTTGATGGCCCTGGTCCTCGCCGGCACCTTGCCGGGCGCATCGGCCGGGGCGCGGGCGCAACAGGCGGACGGCTCCGGCGTATTGCTGGACCGGATCGTTGCGCTCGTCGACGAGGGCGTGGTCCTGCAGTCCGAGCTCGACCAGCAGGTCGAGATGATCTCGCGCCAGCTGCGCGCACAGGGGACGCGAATGCCCGCGCCGGAAGTGCTGCGCGAGCAGATTCTCGAGAACCTTGTGGTGCAGCAGGTGCAGCTGCAGCGCGCGGCGCGGCTCGGCATCCAGGTCGTCGACGAGCAGCTCAATGTCGCCCTGCAGCGGGTTGCCGAACGCAACAACATCAGCTTTTCACAGCTGCCCGCCGCACTCGAGGCCGAGGGCGTCAGCTATTCGGTGTTCCGCGAGCAGATGCGGCGGGAAATGACCATCGATGCGGTCCGGCAACGCGACGTCGTCGCGCGCATCGCCGTGTCCGAACGCGAGATCCGCCGCTGGGTCGAGCAGCAGGAGGCGGCCGCCGGCAGCCAGATGGACTACGACATCTCGCAGATCCTCGTCGCAATGCCGGAGGACCCGACGCCCGAGCAGCGCGATGCGGCGCAGGCGCGCGCGGCGGAGCTGCACGCCAGGCTGCTTGCGGGTGAGGACTTTGCCGAGCTGGCCGTGGCCGCATCGTCCGGGCAACAGGCCCTGACCGGCGGACGCCTCGGCTGGCGACGCAGCGCGCAGCTGCCGGAGCAGTTCGCGGCCGCGATCCGGGCGCTCTCTCCCGGCGAAATCAGCGCCCCGATCCGCAGCAGCAGCGGCTTCCATATCTTCAAGGTCAACGACACGCGCGGCGGTAAAGAGAAAATTGTTCAGCTCCAGACCAAGGCCCGCCACATCCTGCTGCTACCCAACGAGGTACGCGACGACGCGACGATTCGCGGGCAGCTGGCCAGTATTCGCGAGCGCGTGATCAACGGCGAGTCTTTCGCTGACATCGCCATGCTGGAATCCGAGGATCCGGGTACGGCGCCGCGCGGCGGCGACCTGGGCTGGAATCCGCCCGGCTCCTTCGTGCCCGAGTTCGACGCCCAGCTCGACAAGCTGGAGCCCGGCGAACTCAGCGAGCCGTTCGCTTCCCCCTACGGGTGGCACCTCATCCTGGTGGAGGACCGGCTGGAACGAGACACCACCGAAGACGTCCGGCGCATGGAGGCCATCCAGGCGATCCGCACCAGCAAGCAGGAGCAGGAAACAGAGCTCTGGTTGCGCAAGCTGCGCGATGAGGCCTGGGTCGAGATTCGCGGCGGCTGAGCCGCGAACCATGAAAACTCTGCCGGCCATCGCGCTGACCACCGGTGAGCCCGCCGGCATCGGCCCTGAATTGTGCCTCGCGATCGCCGCGCGCCCGTGGGCAGCGCGGCTGGCCGCCGTGGGGCCGCTCAATGACCTGGCCAGCCTCGCGGCGCAGCTGGAAATGCAGGTCACGCCGCGCGCGGTCCGCGAGGCCGGACCCCACCGCGCGGGCGAACTGCAGGTCATCGACGTGCCGCTCGCGGTGCCGGTCGTCCCGGGCCGGCCGGATCCACGCAACGCCGACGCGGTCCTCGAGATGCTTCGACGCGCCGCGCGCGGCTGTCTCGAGGGCGAGTTCGACGGCATGGTGACCGCCCCGGTGAACAAGGCCGTCATAAACGAGGCCGGGCGACCCTTCTCGGGCCATACCGAGTTCCTCGCCGAATTGTGCGGCGGACGACCGGTGATGCTGCTGGTCGCCGATACGCTCCGGGTTGCCCTTGCCACGACGCATCTGCCGCTTGCGGAAGTCCCCGCGGCGATCACTCCGGAACGAATCGAGGCGGTTTTGCGGATCCTGGCGGCGGACCTCCGCGCCCGTTTCGGCATCGCCGCGCCCCGCATCCTGGTGGCCGGTCTCAATCCTCATGCCGGCGAGAGCGGGCACATGGGCGATGAGGAGATCCGGGTGATCACGCCCGTATTGGACAAGCTGCGCGCCGAGGGACTCGAACTGGTGGGCCCGCTCCCCGCCGACACCCTGTTCACGCCCGCCCGGCTGGCCGGCGCGGATGCCGTCCTGGCGATGTATCACGACCAGGGCCTGCCAGTGCTGAAGTACGCGGGCTTCGGCCGCGCGGTCAACATCACGCTCGGGCTGCCGCTGCTCAGGACCTCGGTTGATCACGGCACGGCACTGGACATCGCCGGGACGGGCAAGGCCGATTCGGGCAGCCTCGTTGCTGCGCTGGAGCTGGCGCTCGAGATCGCGGCACGCGGCGCGGCGCACGGATGAACCACCAGCCGCGCAAGCGCTTCGGACAACATTTCCTGCACGATCCCGCGGTCATCGCGCGCATCATCGATTCGGCCAACCCGCGCCCTGGCCAGCGGCTCGTGGAGATCGGCCCAGGCGAAGGCGCGCTCACGCTGCCGTTGCTGGGGCGTGGGGCAAAGCTCACCGTCATCGAGCTCGACCGCGACCTGGCGGCCCGCCTGGCGGCCCGGCCCGAGGCCGGCAACGCATTGACGGTGATCCAGGGCGATGCCCTGAAGTTCCGGCTCGGCGAGCTCGCCGCGCCCGGCGAGCGCCTCCGCCTGGTTGGCAACCTGCCCTACAACGTCTCCACGCCGCTGCTGTTCCGGTTCATCGCCCAGGCCGACGTCATCGACGACATGCACTTCATGCTCCAGCGCGAGGTCGTCGAGCGCATGGCCGCCCGGCCCGGCTCGAAGATCTATGGGCGGCTCACCGTGATGCTGGCCGCGGCCTGCCGGGTGGAGCCGCTGTTCGACATCGGCCCGGGTGCATTCCGTCCGCCGCCCAGGGTCTGGTCGTCCGTCGTGCGTCTCGAGCCCTGGCGCGAACCGCCGTTCCCGCTGCCGGACCCGGCGCAGTTCGCCGAGGTGGTACGGCGCGCCTTTGGCCAGCGCCGCAAGACGCTGCGCAATGCCCTGTCCGGCCTGGTCGATGTGGACACGATCCGCGCCGCCGGCATCGATCCCGGCACCCGGGCCGAGACGCTGCCCCCGGAGGCCTTTGCCCTCCTGGCCGGGAGCGGCGGGGGACATTGCTAAAAAGGCGTTTTCGGCAGTGTCCCCATCTATACTCCGGGTAGAGGCACGTGAGGGAGAGGGCACATGAATTACGAGCGGATCATTGCAGCACTGGACCTCGGCGAGCACAGCAAGCTCGTGCTGTCCCGCGCCAAGGACATGGCCGGGGTCACGGGGGCGCAGCTGAAGCTGATGCACATCGTGGAATACGTGCCGGTCGAGCCGATGGGCGAGGCGCTCCTGCCTGCCGTGAGCATCGAGGAAGAACTGGTCGCGGGGGCCCGCACCCGGCTCGCGGAACTCGCGCGCAGCGCCGGCCTCGAGGAAGCCGAGCAGCAGGTCATTGCCGGGACGATCAAGTCAGAGCTGTTGCGGGCGGCCCGCGAATGGCCGGCCGACCTCGTCGTGCTCGGCAGCCGCGAGCGCCACGGGCTCGCGCTGATCGTCAACCAGACCGAGGATGCCGTCCTGCATGCCTCGCCGTGTGATCTGCTGGCCGTGCGCCTGCCCGGCTAGCGCCGGGGGTCGTGTAGAATCAGGCTTTCCGCGCGACACCGCTCCACGGAGAGCCCGATGAGTGATTTCCCGATCCGGATCGAGGTAGAGACCGCGTACCTGGATCACCAGTCCGACCCCGCCGAGGGGCGGTATGCCTTTTCCTACAGCATCACCATCCGCAATGAGGGCGAGATGGCGGCGCGGCTCCTGTCGCGTCACTGGATCATCACCGACGCCGACGGCGGCGTGCAGGAAGTGCGCGGCGAGGGCGTGGTGGGCGAACAACCGCTGATCCGGCCCGGCGAGGGCTTTCGCTATTCGAGCGGCGCGATCATCCCGACGCCGGTGGGTTCCATGCGCGGCGCCTACCAGCTGATCGACGAGGCTGGCCACCACTTCGAGGCCCCGATCGCCGCGTTCACGCTGGCCAGGCCGGGCACCCTGCACTGATGGCGGTCTACGCTATCGGCGACCTGCAGGGCTGTTTCGATCCGCTCAAGCGCCTGCTGGACCGGGTCGGTTTCGACCCGGCGGAGGACCGCCTCTGGTTCAGCGGCGACATCGTCAACCGCGGCCCCGCTTCCCTGGAGACCCTGCGCTTCGTCCGCGGCCTCGGCGAACTGGCGGTAATGGTGCTCGGCAATCACGACCTGCACCTGCTGGCGAGCGCGTGGGCCGACAGCCGGCCGCGCAAGAAACGCGACACGCTCGACGACATCCTCGAGGCGCCGGACCGCGAGGAGCTGCTCGAGTGGCTGCGCCGCCGCCCCCTGCTGCACCACGACCCGGCCGTCGGCTACACGATGGTGCACGCCGGGCTGCCGCCGCAGTGGGACCTTGCAGAGGCGCGCGCCGCGGCGGGCGAGCTCCAGGCGGTGCTCGGCGGCGACCGCTTCGTCGATTTCCTCCGGCATATGTACGGCAATCAGCCGGACCGCTGGTCGCCCGAACTGGAGGGCATCGACCGGCTCCGTTTCATCGTCAACGCCTTCACGCGGCTGCGCTACCTGAGGCCCGACGGCAGCATGGACTTCGACAACACGGGCCCGCCCGAGCGCGCCGGACCCGGGCTGATCCCGTGGTTCCGCTTCCCGGGCCGGCGCACCGCGGGACTCAGTATGGTGTTCGGCCACTGGTCGACGCTCGGCGACGTCGTCCACGCCGGCGCCTTCAGCCTCGACACGGGCTGTGTCTGGGGCGGCCGCCTGACCGCCCTGCGCCTGGACGACGCGGTGCGCATGTGTGTGCAGTGCGGTCCCGGCCTGCCGACGACGCCGCGCGGTTAGAATCTTCACACGCTTACAGGAGACCGCCATGAACCTGAGTCTCGAGGCACGCCGCGCCGTCGTCTGTGGCGCAAGCAAGGGCATCGGCCGGGCCATCGCCGCCACGCTGGCGGAGATGGGCGCGCAGCTGACGCTCATCGCCCGCGACGAGGGGGCGCTGGGCGCCGTCGCGGAGACGCTCCCGGGCGGCCGTGTGCGGCATGCCGTGCGCGCCGTGGACTTCCTCGACAGCGCGGCCGTCGAGGCGACCTTCGCCGCCATCGCCGCCGAAGGGCCGGTGCATGTGCTGATCAACAACACCGGCGGGCCGGCCGCGGGCACCGTGTACGATGCCCGGCCGGAAGATTTCGTCGACACCTTCCGCCAGCACGTCGTGGCCGCGCAGATCGCGGCGCAAGCGCTGGTGCCAGGCATGCAAGCGGCCGGTTACGGCCGGATCATCAACATCATCTCCACGTCGGTGAAGGAACCGATCCCGGGCCTGGGCGTTTCCAACACCATCCGCGCCGCGATGGCGAGCTGGGCGAAGACCCTGTCGCGGGAGCTGGCGCCTGACAGCATCACGGTCAATAACGTGCTGCCCGGCTTCACCCGCACCGAGCGCCTCGATTACCTGTTCCGGCTGCGCGCCGAGAAGTCCGGAGGCAGCGTGGCGGACGTCGAGCGCGCCGCGCTCGCGCAGGTGCCGGCGGGCCGGTTCGCGCGCCCCGAGGAGATCGCCTGGGCGGTCGGCTTCCTCGCGTCGCCGCAGGCGGCCTTCGTGAACGGCATCAACGTCCCCGTCGACGGAGGCCGCATGGCGAGCCTGTGAGCGCCGGGGCCGAGATCCACAATTACATCGATGGGCGCCTGCGGGCGCCCGCAGGCGACGCGTGGCTCGAGCTCCACGAGCCCGCGACCGGCGAAGTGTCCGGCCGGGTCGCGGACAGCGGTGCGGAAGACCTCACCCTGGCCGTCGAGGCTGCGCGCTCGGCGTGGCCCGAGTGGCGGCGTGCCGGCCCCGAGGCGCGGGCGCGCTGGCTGCACGCGCTCGCCGACCTGGTAGATTCGCGCGCGGAGCAGCTGGCCCAGGCCGAATCCGCCGACACCGGCAAGCCCATGGCCCTCGCCCGCAGCGTCGACATCCCGCGCGTCGCGGCCAACCTGCGCTTCTTCGCGGCAGCCGCGACGCAGTTCGCCAGCGAATCGCACCCGATGGGCGATGTGGGCGTGAATTTCACGCTGCGCGAGCCGCTCGGGCTGGTCGGCTGCATTTCGCCCTGGAACCTGCCGCTGTACCTGCTGACATGGAAGCTCGCGCCGGCGCTCGCCGCCGGCAACTGCGTGATCGCCAAGCCCTCCGAGCTCACCCCCGTCACCGCGGGCCTGTTTGCCGAACTCTGCATCGAGGCCGGCCTGCCGCCCGGCGTATTGAACATCCTGCACGGACGCGGCCTGGGCATCGGCCAGCGGATCGTCGAGCATCCAGGCATCCGCGCCATCTCGTTCACCGGCGGCACGCGCACCGGTGCGCTGATCGCCCAGGCCGTCGCCGCGCAGTTCAAGAAACTGTCGCTGGAACTCGGCGGCAAGAACCCGGCCATCGTGTTCGCCGACTGCGATTTCGAGCGCACCGTCGACGGCGTCCTGCGCACCGCATTCACCAACCAGGGCCAGGTCTGCATGTGCGGCTCCCGGATCCTGGTCGAGCGCCCCATCTACGAGCGCTTCCGCGACGCGCTGGTGCAACGGGCGCAGGTGCTCCGGGTCGGCGACCCGCTCGAGCCCGACACCGACCAGGGCGCGCTGATCTCGGCGGCGCACCGCCAGAAGGTGCTCGATTACCTGGCGCTCGCACGACAAGAGGGCGGCCGGGTGCTGTGCGGCGGCGAGGCAGTGCAACCGCCGGGTGAGCGCTGCCGCGCCGGCTGGTTCGTCGCACCGACCTTGCTCGAGGGCCTCGCGCCCGGCTGCCGCACCAACCAGGAAGAAATCTTCGGCCCGGTTGCCACCCTGTTGCCCTTCGACGGCGAGGCGGAGGCCGTGGCACTGGCCAATGACGTGCCTTATGGGCTCGCGGCGTCGGTCTGGGGCCGCGACATCGGCCGCTGCCATCGGGTCGCGGCGCGGGTCGACGCGGGTGTGGTCTGGGTGAACTGCTGGATGCTGCGCGACCTGCGCACGCCGCTCGGCGGCACCAAGGCCTCCGGCCTGGGGCGCGAGGGCGGCTTCGAGGCGATGCGCTTCTTCACTGAGCCGAAAAACATCTGCGTGAGTTACGAATGAGATGAGCGACAGCACGATCACGCGCGCCGCGCCGACACCTGTCGGGCATTACCCGCACGCCCGCCGCGCCGGCGGGCTGCTGTTCCTGTCCGGGCTCGGCCCACGCTCGCCCGACGATGGTCGGATCCCGGCGGAGTTCGAGGCCCAGTGCCACGCTGTGTTCGCGAACGTCCGCAGCGTACTGGAGGCCGCCGGCTCGAGCTGGGCGGGCCTGGTGGACGTCACCGTGTTCCTGACCGACATCCCGCGGGACTTCGCCACCTTCAATCGCCTGTGGGCGGAATACTTTCCCGCGGACCCGCCCTGCCGCACGACGGTCGAGGTGACGCGCCTCCCGACAACGATCAGCATCGAGCTGAAGTGCATCGCCACCGTGGGGGACTGAGATGAAACCGTTGGTCGCCTTCAACTTCCGGGCCTGGCTCGACGCGCATCGCGACAGCCTCCGGCCGCCAGTGTGCAACCAGGTGGTGTTCGAGGATGCAGAGTTCATCGTCATGGTTGTCGGCGGGCCGAACAGCCGCACCGATTATCACTGGGACCCGGGCGAGGAACTGTTCTACCAGGTCGAAGGCGAGATGCTGCTGAAGACCGTGCAGGACGGCGGGATCGTGGATATCCGGATCGGCGAAGGCGAGATGATGCTCCTGCCGCCGGGCGTGCCGCACTCGCCCCAGCGCTATGCCAACACCGTCGGCGTGGTCGTCGAGCGGCGGCGCCGCCCCGAGGAACAGGACGGCTTCCTCTGGTTCTGCGAGCGCTGCGGCCACAAGCTCTACGAGGAATTCCTGCACGTCCACGACATCGTCGCGCAGCTCCCGCCAATCTTCGACCGTTTCTACGGTGACCCGGCGAACCTGCGTTGCGATGCCTGCGGCCACGAGATGCCGCGGCGCTAGCCGCCACCCGCCATGAGCGACCCACCGCTGAAAATCGACATCCACACGCACGTCCTGCCGCCGGGCTGGCCGGACCTGCAGGCGCGCTATGGCTACGGCGGCTGGGTGCAGCTCGCGGAGCACGGGCCCGGCTGCGCGCACATGCTCAAGGACGGCAAGTTCTTCCGCGAGGTGAAGTCGAACTGCTGGGACCCGGCGCAGCGGCTGCACGAGTGCGACGGCCACGGCGTGCACGTGCAGGTGCTCTCGACCGTGCCGATCATGTTCAGTTACTGGGCCCGGCCGGACGATGCGCTGGACCTGTCGAAGCTGCTCAACGACCACATCGGGGGGCTCGTCGCGGCCAGCCCGGCCCGCTTCGTGGGTCTCGGCACGATCCCCATGCAGGCCGCCGACCTGGCCGTGCGCGAGCTCGAGCGCTGCGTGTGCGAGCTCGGCCTGGCAGGCATCGAGATCGGCTCGCACGTCAACGGCATGAACCTGGACCACCCGGACCTGTTCCCGGTGTTCGAGGCCGCCCGCGATCTCGGCGCGGCGGTGTTCGTGCATCCTTGGGAGATGCTCGGCCGCGACCGCATGTCGAAGTACTGGCTGCCGTGGCTGGTCGGCATGCCCGCCGAGACGTCGCTGTCCATCTGCTCGATGATCTTCGGCGGCGTGTTCGAGCGCCTGCCGGGATTGCGCGTGCTGTTCGCGCACGGCGGCGGCGCCTTCCCGGCGACGCTCGGGCGCATCGAGCACGGCTTCCGCGCGCGCCCGGACCTCGTCGCGGTCGACAATGAAAAGAACCCGCGCGACTACGTCGGGCAGTTCTACGTCGATTCGCTGGTGCATGACCCGGACATGCTGCGCTTCATGATCAAGCTGATGGGCGCGGAGCGCATCGCGCTCGGCAGCGATTATCCCTTCCCGCTCGGCGAGGCCGTGCCCGGACGCATGATCGAGCTGATGGACGACCTCGCGCCGGAGACGCGGGCGCGGCTGCTGTCCGGCACCGCCCTCGAGTGGCTCGACCTCGACGCCGGGCAGTTCCTGCGATGAACGGCCGCACGGGCGCCGCACGGCTCTGGCTGGAGCATGCGGGACGACGTTTCGCCGTGGATTCGGCGGGCGGCGTCTCGCTGGCGATTCCGCTCGACGTGCATGGACCGCAACCGTCGCACTTCGGCGCCCCCGCCGCGCGCGCCGAGCCACTCGCGGCCGGCGGGTTCGTCGGCGACACGCGCGCCGGCGGCAGCTGCAACTGCGAGGCCGTGACGCTCGTGCCCCATTGCAACGGCACGCATACCGAGGGGCCCGGCCACCTGACCCGCGAACGGCTCTCCGTGCACGCCGGCGCGATGCAGCCGCTGTACATCGCTGCGCTCGTCTCAGTGACCCCTGAAGATGCCGCCGGCACCGCCGAGACCAGCGACCCCGCGCCGCAAGCGGGCGACCGGCTGATCACCGCGCGCGCCATCGCCGCGGCGCTAGCGGAGATCGACGCGGGGCCGATCGAGGCGCTGGTGGTGCGCACGCTGCCGAACAGCCCCGACAAGCGCGACCGGAACTGGATGACGCCGCCCTGGCCGCCGTATTTTTCGCGCGAGGCGATGCGCCTGCTGGTCGCGCGCGGCGTACGCCACCTGCTCACCGACCTGCCTTCGGTGGACCGGCTGCTCGACGAGGGCCGGCTCGCGGGGCATCGAGTGTTTTTCGGCATGCCGCCGGACAGCACCGCGGCAGCAGACGTCGGCCGTCCCGAGGCGACCGTCACAGAGATGATCTTCGTGCCCGATGCGCTGCCCGACGGGCGCTATGCCCTGTCCCTGCAGCTCGCACCCTGGGTCAGCGACGCGACGCCGTCGCGCCCGGTCCTCTTTCCACTGGAGCCCGCATGACCTCGACCGACGTAGCCAGGCTCGACGAAACCGATCCGCTGGCCGGGTTCCGTGCGCGCTTCTATATCCCGCCGCATGCCGACGGCGAGTGCATATATCTCTGCGGCAACTCCCTCGGCCTGCAGCCGAAGAGCGCCGGCCGATACGTGCAGGAGGAGCTCGGGGCGTGGGAGCGCCTCGCCGTGGAGGGCCACTTCCGTGGCAAGCGCCCGTGGAAGGATTACCACGAGCAGTTCACCGGGCCGCTGGCCGCGCTGGTGGGGGCGCGCGACGACGAGGTCGTGTGCATGAACGGCCTGACCGTCAACCTGCACCTGCTGATGGTCAGCTTCTTCCGGCCGACGAAGAACCGCTACAAGCTGCTGATCGAGCGCTCCGCTTTCCCGTCCGATCGCTATGCCGCGGTCTCCCAGCTCCGCTGGCACGGGCTCGATCCCGCCGATGCGCTGATCGAGGTCGGACCGCGCGCCGGAGAGACGACGCTGCGCGACGCGGACCTCGCCGCGGCGATCCGCGACGCGGGCGATACGCTCGCGCTGGTCCTGCTGCCCGGGGTGCAATACCTGTCCGGCGAGGTACTCGACATCGCCCGGCTCAGCGCTGAGGCGCACGCGGTCGGCGCCCTCGCCGGCTGGGACCTGGCGCACGCCATCGGCAACCTGCCGCTGGCGCTGCACGATGCCGGGGCGGACTTCGCGGCCTGGTGCAGCTACAAGTACCTGAACGGCGGCCCCGGCGCCGTCGCGGGCGCCTTCGTCCACGCGCGCCACGGCCGCGACCCCGCCCTGCCCCGTTTCGCCGGCTGGTGGGGCCACGACAAGGCGGCGCGCTTCAGGATGGGCCCGGACTTCGTGCCCATGGCCGGCGCCGAGGGCTGGCAGCTCTCCAACCCGCCGGTGCTTGGGATGGCGGCGCTGCTCGCGGCGCTGGAAATCTTCATGGAGGCCGGCATGGACCGGCTGCGCGAGAAGTCGCTGGCGCTGACCGGCCTGCTCGAGCGCCGGCTCGACGAGACCTTGCCCGGCGCAATCGAGATCCTCACGCCGCGCGCCCCGGAGCGACGCGGCTGCCAGCTCTCGCTGCGGCTGCGCGAGGGCGCCGAGGCCGGCCGGACGGTCTTTGCCCGGCTCGGCGAGGCGGGCATCGTCTGCGACTGGCGCGAGCCCGATGTCATTCGCGTCGCGCCGACGCCGCTCTACAACCGCTACGCCGACGTCGAGCATTTCGTCGCGGCCCTCGCCGGCGCGTTGCGATGAGCGGGCGGGTCACCATCATTGGCGCCGGGCTCGGCGGCACGCTGGCCGCCATTTTCCTGGCGCGTCGCGGCCTGGAGGTCTCGCTCTACGAGCGTCGTCCCGACCTGCGCCGCGTGCCGCAGCCGGCCGGCCGCTCCATCAACCTTGCGCTCGCGAACCGGGGACTCAAGCCATTGCGCCGCGCCGGGCTGGACGCCGAAGTGCAGAAATTGCTCACCGTGATGCGCGGCCGCATGGTGCACCCGGTGGATGGACCGCTGGACTTCCAGCCCTACGGGCAGCGGCCCCACGAGGTGATATACTCGGTCTCGCGCCCGGGACTGAACGCGCTCTTGCTCGACGCCGCCGAGGCCGCCGGGGTATGCCTCAGGTTCGGCATGCGCTGCACCGCTGTCGACCTGGATAGCGACCGGCTGGAATTCGAAGACGAGGCAGTCGGCGCGCGCGAGAGCGTGCCGCTGACGCCCTGCATTGGGGCGGACGGCGCCGGCTCCATGCTGCGCCATGCGCTGGTGATGCTGCCGGGTTACGAGGCGAGCGAAGAGATGCTCGCGCACGGCTACAAGGAATTGAGCATCCTGCCCGGCGCGCTCGGCCGCCACCGCATGGAGGCCGGCGCGCTGCACATCTGGCCGCGCGGCGGCTACATGCTGATCGCGCTGCCGAATCACGACGGCACCTTCACCGTCACGCTGTTCCTGCCCTACGAGGGCGAGCCGTCCTTCGCGAGCCTCGCCACGCCGGCCGACGTGCGCTGCTTCTTCGCTGCGGAATTCCCGGACGTCGCGGGCAAGATCCACGGACTGGAGGAAGCGTTCTTCGCCAATCCGACTGGCGCGCTGGGCACCGTGCGCTGCCACCCGTGGCACCTGGACGGGCGCGCGCTGCTGCTCGGCGACGCGGCCCACGCTATCGTGCCTTTCCACGGCCAGGGCATGAACTGCGCCTTCGAGGATTGCCTCGAGCTCGACCGGTGCTTCGAAGAGACGGGCGGCGACTGGGCGCAGCTCTTCGCGCTGTTCGCGGCGCGCCGCAAGCCCAATGCGAATGCGATCGCGGAGATGGCGCTGGAGAACTACGTCGAGATGCGCGACTCGGTGCGGGACCCGGGATTCCTGCTCAGGCAGCGCGTGGCGTTCGAGCTCGAGCGTCGCTTCCCGGAACGCTTCGCGCCGCGCTACGCGCTGGTGATGTTCCGCGACGACGTGCCGTACGCCGAGGCACAACGCCGCGGCCGGATCCAGGAGGAAATCCTGGCGCAGCTGACGGCCGGCATCGACGATGCGGCTGCCGTGGACTACCGGCGGGCCGGCCGGATGATCGCAGCACGGCTGGCGCCGCTGCCCGGCGCCGGCGCCTAGGACAACGCGCGGCACGCATGGCACGTCGTTGAATCGCAGTCGAAATCGTCCTCACCGATCGGCCGGCACATCAAACAGCGGCAGCACCGTCTCGGCCACCTCGATCACCAGCCAGGCGGTCACCACGT
>JBLRWH010000006.1:0-67966 GCA_047921395.1 Gammaproteobacteria bacterium | reverse complement strand
ACTCGCGACCCCAACCTTGGCAAGGTTGTGCTCTACCAACTGAGCTATTCCCGCGTCAGGACGCGCAATTCTACGGTCTGCCATCGGGGTGTCAAGCTTTCCCGGGCCCGACCCTTTCCCGAGGTTCAGTATCCCCTGAGATGCGGCCAGGCCGCGCGCAGGTAGTTCCACATGGACCACAGGGTCAGGATCGCCGCCGCGAGCAGGAATGCGTAGCCGATTTCGTACATGGGAATGAACCAGAGCTTCTGGCCCCACAGCATCATGATCAGCGCGGTGATCTGGGCCGTCGTCTTGTACTTCCCGATGCCGGAGACGGCAACGTGCTGGCGCCCGCCCAGCTCCGACATCCATTCGCGCAGCGCGGACACCGCGATTTCACGCCCGATGATGATGGCCGCGGGCAGCGCGACGATGAAGCCGGGGTGCTTCGAGACCAGCAGCACCAGCGCCGTGGAGATCATGAGCTTGTCGGCGACGGGGTCGAGAAAGGCGCCGAAGGCCGAACTCTGGTTCAGCTTGCGCGCGAAATAGCCGTCCAGCCAGTCGGTGATCCCCGCGAGCGAGAAGATGATCGCGGCCACCGGTCCGGACCAGGCATAAGGCAGGTAGAACACGAGGACGATCAGCGGGATCAGGACGATCCTGATCCAGGTGAGCGTGTTGGGCAGGTTCAGCCTTGCTGACATGTTCTCAATCCGCTGGATGAAGCGCGTCGTAAATTCGTTGGGCCAGGTCCCGGCTGATGCCCTGGACCCGGGCGAGATCCTCGACGCCAGCCGAGAGAACACCCTGCATGCCACCGAGCTCGCTGAGCAGCTGGCGCCGCCGCTTCGGCCCCAGGCCCGTGATGCCCTCGAGCGGGCTCACCCGGCGCGCTCGCCCGCGCCGCTGGCGATGGCCGGCGATGGCGAACCGGTGGGCCTCGTCCCGGACCTGCTGCACCAGGTGCAGCGCACCGGAATCCCGAGGCAGTATAAGTGGCTCGGGTTGGCCGGCCAAGAACAGTCGCTCGAGGCCCGGACGCCGCGTGGGGCCTTTGGCGACGGCAACCAGCTCCACCCCGTCGAGCTGCAGCTCGTTCAGCACCGCCTGTGCCTCGGCCAGCTGGCCGAGACCGCCGTCGATGAGCAGGACGTCCGGTATGGGCGCCTCGCCCCGCTTCAGCCGGCTGTAGCGCCGCGTGATCGCCTGGCGCATGGCCGCGTAGTCGTCTCCCGCTGCAACACCCGAAATATTGAACCGCCGGTAGTCGGACTTGAGGGGACCCTCCGCGTTGAACACGATGCACGAGGCCACGGTGGCTTCGCCCCCCGTGTGGCTCACGTCGAAACACTCGATGCGCCGCGGCGCGCTCTCGAGCCCGAGGGCCTCGCCCAGGGACGCGAGCTGGGCGGAGAAGCCCGCCGTCCCCGCGATCCTGAGTTCGAGCGACTGGCGCGCATTCTCCGCCGCCATCTCGAGCCAGCGGGCACGCGCCGCCCGGACCCGGTGACGGACGGCGACCTGTCGGCCGACCTGGTCGGAAAGCGCTTTCGACAACAGCGCCTCGTCCTCGAGCGGCAGGCCGGTGAGGATCTCCGCCGGCGGGCTGCCGCCCAGGTAATGCTGCGCCACGAAGGCGCCCAGCACCTCGGCGAGCTCCGTCCCGGCCGTGGCGCGCGGGAACCAGCTGCGGCTGCCGAGAATCCGGCCCCCGCGGATGAACATCGCGGCGACGCAGTAGAGCCCGCCCTGCTCGCAAACGGCCAGCGCATCGGCCTCGAGGGCGCCTCGTTCCCCGCCGACCGCTGATTCCTGGATGGCCGACAGCCTTGCGATCTGGTCTCGGTAACGCGCCGCGTCCTCGAACGCGAGGCGCTCCGCGGCAGCCTCCATGCGGCGTACGAGGTCGGACTTGATTTCCTTGCCGCGGCCTTCGAGAAAGCGGATCGCGTGGTCGAGGTCGCGCGTGTAGTCCTCCGCGGAGATCAGGCCGACGCACGGCCCGGAGCAGCGTTCGATCTGGTACTGCAGGCAGGGACGGCTGCGGTGGGCGAAGTAGCTGTCCTCGCAGGGCCGGATCCGGAACAGGCGTTGCAGGTCGCGCAGCGTGGCGCGCACCGCCGGGACGTTCGGATAGGGGCCGAACAGGCGGCCGGGCACATGCCGGCTGCCCCGGTAAAAGGACAGGCGCGGATAGGCGTGCGAGGTGTCCAGCCGGATATAGGGGAAGCTCTTGTCGTCTTTCAGCAGGACGTTGAAGCGCGGCTTGTGGGCCTTGATGAGGCTGTTCTCGAGCACCAGGGCCTCGGCCTCAGTACGCGTGACCGTCACCTCGAGGCCCTGCACCTGGCTGACCAGGAAGCCGGTCTTGCCGGGTCGCGGCGCGCCCCGGAAATAGCTCGAGACCCGACTCTTCAGGTCGCGGGACTTGCCGACATAAAGGATCTCGCCGCCGGCCCCCAGCATCCGGTAGACGCCCGGTCGATGCCCGAGCTTGCGCAGCACGGGCCGGGGGTCGAAGCCGCCGTCTGCGGTTGGCTCCCCGGCCGTCGTGCGCGACGGCCCGCTCATGGCTGGCGGCCTAACCCGGCGTGCGCCGCCGCGCGCGCGAGCACCTCCATGAACATGGTCTCAGTCAGGCGGCGGGTCTGGGTGTTGTAGCGGCTGCAGTGGTAGGAATCGATCAGCAGGGGGTGTCCGGCCAGTTCGTGTGCTGCGCCGTGCGCAAACCGGCAGATGCTGCGCCGCAGCCCGAGGGCGTCGAGCACGCCGTCGTGGGCGATCCGTCCGAGGGCGAGCACCACCTTCGGCCTTCCCCCGGCGAGTTCCGCGGCCAGCCACTGGCCGCAGTTGCGGACCTCGGCGGGCGTCGGCTTGTTTGCGGGCGGCAGGCACTTCACCGCGTTGGTGATCCGGCAACCCAGCAGCTCAAGCCCGTCGTCGCCGGCGGTCGAGGTCGGCTGGTTGGCCAGGCCGAGCCGGTGCAGGCTCTCGTAGAGCAGCAGGCCGGCATGGTCCCCGGTAAACGGCCGGCCGGTCCGGTTGGCGCCGTGCATGCCCGGCGCGAGGCCCACAATCAGTAGCGGGGCCGCTACGGGACCGAATGGCGGCACGGGCGCGGCATGGTAGCCGGGCTGCGCGACACGCGGCTCGGCGAGGAACGCCGCGAGTCGCGGGCAGCGCGCACAGGCGGGATCGAACCAGGCCTCGGGATAGGAATGCCCCGCCCTGTTCATTCCACAGCAATCACATGAAATAATGCGTATAAGCCATTGTTAGTCATTGTGATTCATGCATGTGCTGAATGATGGCTTCGCCGAAGCCCCGGGTCCCGACCAGTTTCGCGCCCGGCACCAACCTCTGCAGCTCTTCCTCGACCGAGCCCCCGCCGGGACCGCTCTTTGGCTTGCGGATCGCCTCCCGCAACCGCGCGAGGTCGAAGGTCAGCTCCTTCGCCGCGATCGTCCTGGCGACACCTCGGAGGATGTTGTCGGCCGCCTCGCGCCAGCCCAGGTAACGCAACAGCATTTCGGCCGAGAGGATCAGCGAGCCTGGATTCACCTGGTCCTTGCCGGCGAATCCCGGCGCGGTGCCATGGGTGGCCTCGAACACTGCGACGGCATCCCCGATGTTGGCCCCCGGGGCGATGCCGATGCCGCCCACTTGGGCGGCGAGCGCATCAGAAATGTAATCGCCGTTCAGGTTCAGGGTCGCGATCACGTCGTAGTCTTCCGGGCTGAGCAGGATCTGCTGCAGGAAGTTGTCGGCGATCACGTCCTTGATGACGATCTCGCGCCCGGTGCGCGGATTCCGGAACGCCAGCCAGGGGCCGTCACCGACCTCGGTGGCGCCGAACTCGTCGCGCGCGAGCTGGTAGCCCCAGTTGCGGAAGGCGCCCTCTGTATACTTCATGATGTTGCCCTTGTGGACCAACGTCACGGAGGCGCGATTCTCGTCCACGGCATAGTTGATCGCCTTGCGGATGAGCCGCTGCGAGCCCTCCTTGGAGACCGGCTTGATGCCGAGCCCTGAACTCGACGGGAAGCGCACCGCGTGCACGTTGAGTTCGTCCTGCAGGAACTTCATCAGCTTCTGTGCCTCGGGCGAGCCCGCGGGCCACTCGATCCCCGCGTAGATGTCCTCGGTGTTCTCGCGGAACACGGTCATCGAGACGAGCTCGGAGTCCTTCATCGGCGTCTGCACGCCGGGGAAATAACGGATCGGCCGCACGCAGGCGTACAGGTCGAGGCGTTGGCGGATGGAGACGTTCAGCGAGCGGAACCCGCCGCCGATCGGCGTCGACAGCGGGCCCTTGATGGATACGACATAGCGTTCCAGCGCGTCGAGGGTCTCCTCGGGCAGGAACTGGCTGCCGCCGTACAGACCCGTGGCCTTCTGCCCGGCGAACACCTCCATCCACGCCACAGTGCGCTCGCGCCCATAGGCGAGTTCGACCGCGGCATCCACGACCTTGCGCGCCACGGGCGTGACGTCGATGCCGATGCCGTCACCCTCGATGAACGGGATGATCGGGCGGTCCGGTACGTTCAGGGTGAAGTCGGGATTCGCGGTGACGGGCAGGCCGTCAGCCGGGATCATGATGTGATCGTAATGCATGGGATGGTTCCGAGTGACGATTGCTGCCAGCCGGGGATGTCGGACGCGCATGTGCAAACATTATCCCTGCGCCCCCGGAGCGACTCAACCTCGGCACGAAATGCCCGCAACAAAAAGGTCCCGGCAGCGCCGCTGCCGGGACCCTGTTGGCGTGCTTATGGCCGAACTTAGTGCGCTGCCTCGAACTGTTCTTCCTCGGTCGAACCGGCCAGCGCCGAGAGCGAGGACTGCCCTGCCGAGACGACCTGCGTGATGGCGTCGAAATAGCCGGCGCCGACTTCCCGCTGGTGCTTCGTGGCCGTGTAACCGTCCTTCTCGCTGGCGAACTCCGCTTCCTGCAGCTGCACGTAGGCCGACATCTGCGACTCGCGATAACCCTTGGCGAGCGTGAACATGCTGTAGTTCAGCGCATGGAAGCCGGCCAGCGTGATGAACTGGAACTTGTAGCCCATGGCGCCGAGCTCCCGCTGGAACTTCGCGATGGTGGCGTCGTCGAGGTGGCGCTTCCAGTTGAACGACGGCGAGCAGTTGTACGACAGCGGCTTGCCGGGGAACTGCTTGTGCATCGCCTCGGCGAACTGCTTGGCCTGCCCGAGGTCGGGCACGGAAGTCTCGCACCACACCAGGTCCGCGATCGACCCATAGGCGAGGCCGCGCGCGATCGCCTGCTCGAGTCCCGCCTTGACGCGGAAGAAACCTTCCGAGGTCCGCTCGCCCGTGATGAACGGCGCATCGCGCTCATCGACATCGGATGTCAGCAGGTTGGCGGCGTCCGCGTCGGTGCGCGCCACGAGTATCGTCGGCACGCCGCACACGTCCGCCGCGAGCCGGGCCGCGGCAAGCTTGCTGACGGCCTCGGAGGTCGGCACGAGCACCTTGCCGCCCATGTGGCCGCATTTCTTGGCCGAGGACAGCTGGTCCTCGAAATGCACCCCGGCGGCCCCTGCATCGATCATGTCCTTCATCAGCTCGAAGGCGTTCAGCACACCGCCGAAGCCGGCCTCGGCATCGGCCACGATGGGCTGCAGCCAGTCGATGCTGTCGTTGCCCTCGGCGTGATGGATCTGGTCGGCGCGCAGCAGCGTGCGGTTGATCCTGCGCACCACTGCGGGCACCGAGTTGGCGGGATAGAGCGACTGGTCCGGATACATTTCGCCGGCGAGGTTGGCGTCGCCCGCGACCTGCCAGCCGGAGAGGTAGATCGCCTTCAGGCCGGCCTTGACCTGCTGCATGGCCTGGTTGCCCGTGAGCGCGCCGAGCGCGTTCACGAACGGCTGTTCCTGCATGTAGCGCCAGAGCTTCTCCGCGCCCTGCCGGGCCAGTGAATACTCGATATCTACCGTGCCGCGAAGGCGGAGCACGTCCTCTGGAGCATAGGGACGGGTGACGCCCTTCCAGCGGGGGTTTTCGTTCCAGTCCTTCTTGAGCTGTTCAGCCGACAGGCGTGTCATCGCGCAATCCTCTGTAAATGGTATTCCCCGAATCCCTTCAGTCGATGGCCTCATAGGCCACCAGCGTCAGGAAATCCATGCAACGCTCCTCGCCGGTGATCCGGTCGAGCAGTCCGGCGGCCTCGCGGTAGTTGCCGGAAGAGAAGCCCTCTTCCCCTACCTCGTCCTTGATCTTGGCCAATTCTTCATCACGAATCTGTTCGTACAATGTGAAGGTGACGGGCCGGCCGTCGGCCAGCACGCCCTGCGGATGGCGGATCCACTGCCACACTTGGGCGCGGGCGATTTCCGCCGTCGCCGCGTCTTCCATCAGGTTGTGCAGGGGCACGCAGCCGTTGCCACCGAGCCAGGCGGCCATGTACTGGATGCCCACCGAGATGTTGCTCCTCAGGCCGGCCTCGGTGATCTCACCCTCGGGAACCTTCAGCAGATCCGCCGCGCTGACCTCGACATCCTCGCGCAGGCGCTCCAGCTGGTTGGGTCCCGGCATGTGCGTGTCGAAGATTTCCATGGCGATCGGCACCAGGCCCGGGTGCGCGACCCAGGTCCCGTCGTGGCCGTCGCCGGCTTCGCGTTCCTTGTCGGCCCTCACCTTGGCGAGCGCGGCCTCGTTGGCCTCCGGGTCGCCCTTGATCGGGATCTGCGCCGCCATCCCCCCGATCGCGAGGGCGCCGCGCCGGTGGCAGGTGCGGATCACAAGCTGGGAGTAGGCGCGCAGGAAATGCGTCGCCATCGTGACTTGCTGCCGGTCCGGCAGGGTGAACTCCGGGTAGGCCTGGAATTTCTTGATGAAGCTGAAAATGTAATCCCAGCGGCCGCAGTTCAGCCCGACGATGTGTTCCTTGAGCTCATACAGGATCTCATCGATCTCGAACGCGGCGAGGATGGTCTCGATCAGGACCGTGCACTTGATGGTGCCCCGGGCCAGGCCGAGCGTGTCCTCGGCAAACCGGAACACCTCCGCCCACAGGCGTGCCTCGAGGTGGCTTTCGAGCTTGGGCAGGTAGAAATACGGCCCGGAGCCGATCGATGGGAGCGTTTCCGTGTTATGGAACAGGTACAAGCCGAAGTCGAAGAATCCCCCGGGGACCTGGCGTCCCCCGACCTCGACGTGCTTCTCGAACAGGTGCCAGCCGCGCGGCCGGACGAACAGGGTCGCGACCCGCTCGTTCAGGAGGTAACGCTTGCCCTCGGGCGACGTGAAGCTGATGGTGCGGGCCACTGCGTCCCGCAATGCCACCTGGCCGAGGACGAGGTTGTCCCAGGTGGGCGTCATCGAGTCCTCGAAATCCGCCATGAAGACTTTCGCGCCGGAATTCAGGGCATTGATGATCATCTTGCGATCAACCGGCCCGGTGATCTCGACGCGCCGGTCGCGCAGGTCGGCGGGAATCTCGCCGACGCGCCAGTCCGCGGCGCGGATCTCCGCCGTTTCGGGCAGGAAGTCCGGCAGTGCGCCGCCATCGATCTGGACCTGCCGGGCCTTGCGACGTGCGAGGAGTTCGTCGACCTGCGAGCCGAATCGGGCGGTCAGTGCGGCGACGAAACCCATCGCTTCCGGGGAGAGGATGGCCTCGTAACCCTCGCGAATGGGGCCGAGGATCTCGTAGTCAGCGTTCGTGGCGGTGCTTGTCATGGCTTCCCTTCACGTTCCGGGCCCGGATATGCGCAACCCCGGACGCGCTGAACGCCCCACCCGGGAACCGCTCGGCACAGCGCCGGCGACACAGATTTACTGCAACGCATCATATTAGTGCGAGGTGGCGGTCAATGCAAAAAATTGGTTCATCGCACTTTGCCGGGAAAATCGGCTCGCGCCGCCCCGCCGGGTTCAGTTCGACGCCGTCACCAGTTCCTTGCGCACGAACTCCAGCTGGCCGAGATAGGTGTCGCGGTTCGGGTCATCCTCCGCAGCGACAGCCACGGCACGTGCGAAGGCCTGCTCGGCCTCGTCGAGACGGCCCTGGCGACGCAATATGCGCCCGTGGGCGGCATGAAAACGTCCCGCCTGGTCGGGGTGTGCAGTCACCGCCTGCCGGGCGCGCAGCTCTGCTTCCTCGAGCAACGCATCCGACGGTGCGCGGAACGCCAGGTAGAGATATTGCGCCGTGGCGTTCGGATCGTCGCTGGCGAAATAATGCTCGCGGATCAACGCGAGGGCCTCGTCGTCCCGGCCCAGCGAGAGCAGCGACCAGGTGAGGCCATACACATAAGCGGGATCGTCCCGGCCTTCCGGGAACGCCTTGACCCAGGCCGCCAGCTCCTCGAGCGTGCGGGGATGATCCTTCTCGACCCGTTGCGTCGGCTGGAGGATAGCCCGGAGGGCAATGTCCCGCCGTGCCTCGGCAGAGAGTTCTTCGCGCATCAGCAGGGACTGGAACACGCGCCTGGCCGCCTGGGCATCACCGGCAGAGAGGTAGGCCTGCGCCAGCTCCTGCAGCGATTCGACATCGTTGCGCTCGCGCAGCCGGGCCTGCGCTGCGGCGATCGCATCATGCCCGGCAGCAGCCTGTTGCAGCTGGGCCAGGTAGTCGTCGGGGAAGCCGACGATCGCGGCGACCTGCCGGGCGTCGCCGAGCCGCTGGTCGCCAGAACGCGGGCTCAGCAGCAGCGTCGTGGGCGTACCCAGAAACCCGAGGCCCTGCGCCGCGATCACGCCGGCATCGGGTTGGTCGTAACCCAGCATCTCCAGCACAACCCACTCCCGCGTCAGCTCCGCGACGTCACTGGCCCCGGGATTCCTGAGCAGCTCCCGGTCGAGCTGGATGCATCCGGGGCACCAGTCGGGCTGGGTGATCACCACCATGACGAACTTGCCGCCCGCCGCCGCTTCGCTCACCACGCCGGAAAGGCTCTCGCCCGACCAGTCGGTGAACCGCACGGCGCCGGCGGCGGGACCGGCCAGGAGGCACATTGAGAGCAGCAACAAAGCGAGACGAGGCACCTGGCAATCTCCCCCCCGGGACGGCCCCGGTGTTCATCGAGTCCGACAAAATATCCAGCGTTCCGGTTCCACGGGGGAAACGAATCAACGCTCCGCCCGCTGCGCATCGCGCAGTGCCCGGAACTCGTTGCCCTCGGCCCAGTTGGGCCAGGCGGTCGAGTTCGCGATCTGGAGGCCGATATCGAAATACAGCTTCAGGTCCGCGGCGCCGCCCGTCCAGTCCTGCTCCGGCGAATAGGCGTCGGTCGGCTTGTGATAATGATTCTTCTCGTAGTTCTGCGCCAGCTCGAAACCGCGCTCGGTTCCGCCCTCGACCAGGTCCCGGCCCATCTTCGGGTACACGGCCGGTACGCCCTGCTTGGCCACGCTGAAGTGATCGGAGCGATAGTAACTGCCCGCCTCCGGCCGCGGATCCGGCATCACCTTGCGGTTGTGCTTCGCCGCGGCGGCATCGACGAAGGCATCCAGTTCAGAGGCGCCGTAGCCGACCACCGTGATGTCGCGCGTCGGCCCGATGTAGTTCAGGCCATCGACGTTGATCACCGCGACCGTCTGCTCTAGCGGCACGACGGGGTGCCCCCCGTAGTACTCGGAGCCGAGCAGTCCCTGCTCCTCGGCGGTGACCGCCACGAACAGCAGGCTGCGCTCCGCCGGCGGGTCGAGCCTGGCGTAGGCTTCGGCAAGCAACAGCAGGCCGGCAATGCCCGAGGCATTATCGATTGCGCCATTGAATACCTGGCCGCCGTCCCGGCCGAGATGATCCCAGTGGCCCATGAAGATCACGTATTCGTCGGGCCGTTTCGCGCCCGGCACCCGCGCCAGGACATTGTGGGACTCCACCGCGCGGCTCGTGCTTCGCACGTGGATGTCGGCGCGCAGATCGCCCAGCGGACGCGCCTCGAAATCCGGCCGGAGTGCCGCGGCCTTCAACGTCGCGAACTCCTCGCCGGCGGCGGCGAACAACTTTTCTGCCGCCTCCGTCGTGATCCAGCCCTCCACGGCCGCGCGCGAGAGGTTGCCGTCCTCGCTGCGCAGGCCGAATCGCTCGCCCGAGCCGCCCCGCTCCACCACCGCCCAGCCATAGCTTGCCGGCTCGGTCTCGTGGACGATGATGATCGCCTCGGCCCCCTGGCGGGCGGCCTCCTCGTACTTGTACGTCCAGCGACCGTAGTAGGTCATCGCCCGGCCGGTGAACAGCGCCGGATCGCCGGTGGCGAAGCCGGGGTCATTCACCAGCACCACGACGGTCTTGCCGCGCGCGTCGAGTCCTTCGTAGTCGTTCCAGCCATACTCGGGCGCGACGATGCCGTAGCCGGCGAAGACCAGCGGGCTGTCCTTGACCGTCACGGCATCGACCAGCCGCTCGGTCCAGGCCACCATGTCCTTCCTGTGCGCCAGCGTGGCGGAAAAATCCGCGCCGCGCACCACGAACGAGGGCTTCTCCGCGGGCGCCAGTGACACCAGCGGGACCGCCTGCAGGTAGCTGTCGCCGTTGCCAGGTTGCGCGCCGACCGCGGCGAACGATCTTTGCAGGTACTCCAGGGTCCGCTCTTCGCCCTTCGAGCCGGGCGCCCGGCCCTCGAATTCGTCCGCTGCGAGCACTGCGATGTGACGATGCAGCCCCGCTTCGCTGATGGGCTCCGCGAGTGCCGTGCCGTGGCTGACGGCCTGCAGCGCCAGGCCGGCGAACAGCACGACGGCGAGCACGCTGCCCTGCCTGCGTGTGCCGGTAGCCGCGACTACGGTGTCACAGCTGGGGTTACCATGCTTGTCCAATGATGCGCTCCCGTTGTTCAAAACCTGGCTGGCAATCGTCCGATCTTGTCGGGGAATACCTGTTCCTGTGGGCGCTGACCAGCGCGTGGGGGAATGATGCCAGATAATTCCGGTGAATGCGGACGGCTGCTGCTGTTCAACAAGCCATTTCGCGTCCTGTGCCAGTTCAGCGCCACGGACGGCCGAGCGACGCTCGCGGATTACGTCAGGGTCCCTGCCGTCTATCCCGCGGGCCGGCTGGATCACGACAGCGAGGGACTTGTTTTGCTGACCGATCATGGACCGCTCCAGGCGCGGCTCAGCGATCCGCGCCACGGCCTGTGGAAGACCTATCACGCCCAGGTGGAGGGGGTTCCCGACGAGGCGGCGCTGGCGGCCCTCAGGGAGGGCGTGGTCCTGCGCGACGGTCGCACGCGTCCGGCGCGCGCGCGCCAGATCCCCGAGCCGGCGGGGTTGTGGCCACGCGATCCGCCGATCCGCTTTCGCAAGCAGGTGCCGGACAGCTGGCTGGAACTCCAGTTGCGCGAGGGCCGAAACCGGCAGGTGCGCCGCATGACCGCGGCGGTCGGCTACCCCACCCTGCGGCTGGTGCGCGTCGCGGTGGGGCCATTCGAGCTGGACGGACTGTCGCCCGGGGAATGGCAGGAAGTCGCCATCCCCGCAGAGTTGCTCAGCGGCCGCGAAGCTCCGCGATCCGCATCGCGAGCTCGAGAGCCTGCTCGTAGTTCAGGCGCGGGTCGACCTGCGAGAGGTAAGCCCGCGCCAGGTCGGTCTCGGTAAGCCCGCGCGCGCCGCCGATGCATTCGGTGACGTCGTCCCCCGTCAGCTCGAAGTGCACGCCCCCGAGGTAGCTGCCCATCTCTTCGTGGATCCGGAACGCCTGTTCCACTTCGGAGAGGATCCGGTCGAAGCTGCGGGTCTTGATGCCGCTCGAGGTCGTCTCGGTGTTGCCGTGCATCGGGTCGCAGACCCAGAGGACCGTCGCGCCACTCGCCCTGACCGCCTCGATCATGGGCGGGAGGTGCTTCGCGATATTGTCCGAGCCGAAACGGTGGATCAGGGTCAGCCGCCCGGGCTCATTGTCCGGATTCAGCTTCTCGATGAGCGACTGCAACCACTCCGTGCTCATGCCCGTGCCGCACTTCACACCGATCGGGTTGGCAATGCCGCGGAAGTACTCCACGTGCGCGCTGTCGACCTGGGCCGTGCGCATGCCGATCCAGGGGTAGTGGGTGGAGAGGTTGTACCAGCGCCCGCGGCGCTCGATGAAACGCGTTTGCGCCTGCTCATAAAGCAGGTGCAGGCCTTCGTGGGACGCGAAGAAATCGATGCGGCGCGTCCGGTGCACTGGCTGTCCGGAGATGAACTCGAAGAAGTCCATCGAGTCCGTGATGCTCCTGACAATGCGCTTGTAGGCCTGCTCGAACGGTGTCGATTGCGCAAAGCCGATATTCCAGTACTCGGGGTGGTGCAGGTCGGCGAAACCGCCTTCCGCGAGCGCCCGGACGAAGTTCAGCGTCAGCGCGGCCCGCTGGTAGCCCACCATCATCAGCTCCGGGTCCGGGGTCCGGTCGGCCAGCGTGAAGCCGTTGCGGTTCACCAGGTCGCCGCGATAGCTCGGCAGGGTCTGGCCGTCGCGCGTCTCCATGTCCGTCGAGCGAGGCTTGGCATATTGCCCGGCCATGCGCCCGACGCGGATGACCGGCTTCTTGAGGCTGTGGAGCAGCACGACGCTGACCTGCAACAGGATTTTCAGCTTGCGCGCGATCTGGTCCGAGTTGCAGTCATCGAAGTTCTCCGCGCAGTCCCCGCCCTGCAGCAGGAAGGCCTCGCCGCGCTGGGCGCGCGCGATCTGCTCCTGCAGGGCCTCGACCTCCCAGGACACGACCAACGGCGGGAGCGTGCGCAGGCGCGCGATGACGGATGCGACGGCGTCGGCATCCGGGTAAAGGGGCTGCTGGCCGGCGACCTTGGTCTGCCAGCTCGCGGGATGCCAATCCAGGTGCTTGGGTGTTGCAATCATTTGCCAATCGTACCGCGCAAATGCCGCAGTGCAAAAGCATCGGGCTCTGCCGTCCCCGCTGGCGCGGCGCGCAAGGACCCGCGATAATGGCGCTTCAGCCGCGAGCCCGCTTCCATCCGGGAGCGGGCTCGCCGTACATTCGGACCGTGGCTGCGCGCCGGGTCCCGGCCAGTGGAGCACCTTCATGCATCGAGTACTTGTTCTCGGGGCCGGCAAGATCGGAGCCCTGATCTCCGGCTTGCTTGGCGAATCCGGCGATTACCATGTCGACCTGGCCGACCTTGATGGCGCGGCGGCGGAGGCCGTCGCCAAGGGCCACGGGTTGCCGGCCGTCAGGGCTTTCGCGCTGGACGCGACCGATCCGGGGGCCCTCGGGGCGCACCTGGATGCGCATCCGGTTGACGCCGTGATTTCCGGCCTGCCCTATTTCTGCAACGTGCCGGTGGCGGAGGCGGCCAAGGCGCGCGGCATGCACTATTTCGACCTGACCGAGGATGTCGCGGTCACCGAGCAGGTACGCGAACTGGCCGAAGGCGCCGGCACGGCGTTTGCGCCGCAATGCGGCCTGGCGCCGGGCTTCGTCAGCATCGCCGCCAACGAGCTCGCCGGCCATTTCGACGAGATCCAGACGGTCAAGTTGCGCGTCGGCGCCCTGCCCCAGCATCCGAACAACGTGCTCAAGTACTCGCTGACCTGGTCCACCGACGGGTTGATCAACGAGTACGGCAACATGTGCCAGAGCGTCGAGTCCGGTGACGTCATCAACGTGCTGCCGCTCGAGGGGCTCGAGGAAATCGAGATCGACGGCACGCTCTACGAGGCCTTCAACACCTCGGGCGGACTCGGCTCGCTGGCCAACTCCTGGCGGGGTCGCGTGCAGGAAATGAATTACAAGACCATGCGCTACCCGGGGCACTGCGCCCAGATGCGCCTGCTCATGAACGGCCTGAAGCTCAATCACGATCGCGGCACGCTCAAGCGGGTACTGGAGAACTCGGTGCCGCGCACCCTGCAGGACGTCGTTATCGTCTATGTCTCGGTGGTCGGCCTGCAGGACGGGGAGTTGCGCGAAGAGAACTACGTCAACAAGGTCTATCCGCAGGTCATCGCGGGTCGCCTCTGGTCGGCCATCCAGGTCACGACAGCCTCCGGCGTGTGCGCCGTGGCCGACCTGGTCATCAGCGATCCCGGCGAGTATCGCGGCTTCGTCACGCAGGAAAGCTTTCGTCTCAAGGATGTGCTCGAAAACCGCTTCGGCAGGTTCTACGCGCACGGCGGCACCAACGAGGTTTCGGCACGGCTGATTGCCACCGGGGTCGTCGGGCATCAACGCATTAAGGGAGGATGAAATGCAGGAAATTCTGAACAGCCTCGGACTCGGCGACGAGAATTCGGGCGCCTGGGCCGGTTCGCGCGAGCTGCATGGCACCGGGCCGGCCATCGGCTCATTCAACCCTGCCACCGGCGAGCGTATCGCCACCGTGCGCACGGCCTCTGCGGACGAGTACGAGGAGATCATCGGCGTCGCGCGGGAAGCCTTCCACCTGTGGCGTGCCATGCCGGCGCCGCATCGGGGCGAGGCGGTCCGCTTGTGCGCCGACGCGCTGCGCCGTCACAAGGACGCGCTCGGCAGCCTGGTCAGCCTGGAAATGGGCAAGATCAAGGCCGAGGGCGACGGCGAAGTGCAGGAAATGATCGACATAGCCGATTTCGCCGTCGGCCAGTCGCGCATGCTCTATGGCAAGACGATGCATTCCGAGCGGCCGGGGCACCGGATGTATGAGCAATGGCACCCGCTCGGGGTGGTCGGCATCATCAGCGCCTTCAATTTCCCGGTCGCCGTCTGGAGCTGGAACGCATTCATCGCCGCCATTTGCGGGGATGTCTGCATCTGGAAGCCCTCGCCGAAGGCGCCGCTGTGCGCCATCGCCGTGCAGAAGATCTGCAACGAGGCGCTCGAGGGACGGGGCTTCCCGCCGATTTTCAGCCTGTTCGTCGAGGCCGATGTCTCCCTGGCCGAGGAACTCGTCGCCGATTCACGGGTTGACCTGGTGTCGTTTACCGGCTCGACGCCTGTTGGCCGCAAGGTCGCGGAGCGCGTCGCGGCCCGTCTTGGCCGGTCGCTGCTCGAACTGGGCGGCAACAACGCCATCATCGTCGACGAGAAAGCCAACCTCGATCTCGCGGTACCGGCAATCGTCTTCGGGGCCGTCGGCACGGCCGGCCAGCGCTGCACGTCGACGCGGCGCGTGCTGGTGCACGAAAAGCTGTTCGAGGAACTCGCGCATCGCCTCGTGTTCGCGTACGGCCAGGTCAAGGTTGGCGATCCGCTGGATCCACAGACCCTGATGGGACCGCTGATCGATGCGGACGCCGTCATGCGCTATGAGGCCGCGATCGAGAGGGTCATCGCACGCGGCGGCCGCGTGCTGACGGGCGGGCACGTGATCGAGCGCCCGGGTAACTTTGTCCAGCCGACTATCGTCAAGGCGAGTAACGAGTGGGATATCGTCCAGGAGGAGACATTCGCGCCGATCCTGTACCTGATCCCCTACCACCACTTCGACGAGGCTATCGCGTTGAATAACTCGGTGCGCCAAGGCCTGTCGTCCGCCATCTTCACGGACGACCTGCAGGCGGGCGAGCGCTTCCTGTCGGCCACCGGCAGTGACTGCGGCATCGCGAACGTGAACATCGGCACCTCCGGCGCGGAGATTGGCGGCGCGTTCGGTGGCGAGAAGGACACCGGCGGCGGCCGCGAGGCCGGGTCGGATTCCTGGAAGGCCTACATGCGGCGCCAGACCAACACGATCAATTTCAGCCACGAGTTGCCGCTCGCACAGGGCATCAAGTTCGACCTGGAGGGCTGAGGCTCCGGGGCACTGCTAGCCAGGCGACGCGAGTCGCTCGAAGCGGTTCTGGTCGCGGTTCTTGCGCACCTGGTCGTGACGAAAGACCTGTCCGCTCATGGCGATCCACACGCCGGGCGGGCAGGTCTGCACGGCCGCCACCGCCATGCCGATGTTGAACACGGCGTCGGAGGCCTGGAAACGCGCCGGGCTCAGCGCGCCGGTCATGACAATTGTCTTGCCGCTGATCGAGGCCAGCGCACGGGCGGTCTCCACCATGGTGTCGGTGCCATGTGTGACGATCACGTGCGTCTCCTCGCGCACGGCGACCGCAGCCCGAATGGCCTCGCGATCCTGCGCCCCGATTTCGAGGCTGTCCTTGCGCATGAGCGGGATGACCTCGAACTCGAAGGTCACTCCGCCCTCGCGCAGGATCTTGCTGACGACGGTCTCCCCCACCTCGAAACGGCTCATCGCGTCGAAGTAGACTTTATCGATCGTTCCGCCCGTCGTCAGGAAAACGATGTTCATCGGCGTCCCCGTCGAATACGGCTGCCGGAGCAGCCTGAATGTGCGTGTCCTGGTAGATCGCCGACTGGCGCGACCCGTGCCCTGAAGATACCATGAGGGCATGAAAACGTTCCGCGCCATTTTCTTCTCCATGGCGTGCCTGTTTGCCCTCGCGGCCGTCAGCCAGGCGGACTTCCAGGGCGAGGACCGCGCGGCAGCCGGCCGTGCGTTCCTGCTCGAGATCAATGGCCCGATCGGCCCCGCCACCAGCGACTATATCGTCCGGGGCATCGAGGGCGCTGCCGAAGAGGGCGCCGCGCTGGTGATCATCCAGATGGACACTCCCGGTGGCCTTGATACTGCGATGCGCGACATCATCAAGGCGATCCTGGCCTCGCCCGTACCGGTAGTGACCTGGGTCGCCCCCAGCGGCTCCAGGGCGGCGAGTGCGGGCACCTACATCCTGTATGCCAGCCATGTGGCCGCGATGGCCCCCGCGACCAACCTGGGCGCGGCCACGCCGGTCCCGGTCGGTGGTGGACAGCCGGCGACGCCCGCGGATGAGCCCCCCAGCGAGGACGGGTCCGGGGACGGCGAACAGCCCGCCGAACCCGCGCCCCAGCGCGGCGGTCCCGAGGCGAAGGCTATCGAGGACGCCGTGGCCTACATTCGCGGCCTTGCCGAGCGCAGCGGGCGGAACGCCGACTGGGCGGAACGCGCGGTGCGCGAGTCCGTCAGCCTCAGCGCGGAGAGCGCGGTCGAGAAGAACGTCGTCGACCTCATTGCCTCCGACATGGGACAACTGCTCCGCGAAATCGACGGGCGCACGGTTACCACGGGTGCCGGCGAGGTCACCATCCGCACCGAGGGCATCGCCGTCGAGCGGGTCGCGCCCGACTGGCGCACCGAGTTGCTGGCGGTCATCACCAGCCCCACCGTTGCCTACATGCTGCTCCTCGCCGGCATCTATGGCCTGATTTTCGAGGGCTACAACCCCGGCGCGATCCTCCCCGGCGTGGTGGGCGCGATCTGCATACTCGTGGCGTTGTACGCATTCCAGGTCTTGCCGGTGAACTATGCGGGCCTGGCCCTGATCATCCTCGGGGTCATCCTGATGATCAGCGAGGTGTTCGTGCCGAGCTTCGGGGTGCTCGGCATCGGCGGGATCGTGGCCTTCGTGGTCGGATCGATCATCCTGATGGACACGGACGTGCCGGGCTTCGGGATCGCGAAGGCCTTGATCGGATCTATCGCGCTGCTGGGCGGCAGCGCGGTCATGGCCATCGTCTGGTTTGCCGTGCGCGCCCGCCACCAGCCGATCGTCAGCGGCCGCGAGGACATGATCGGCGCGACGGCCCACGCGACGGAGAATTTTGAGGCGCACGGACGGGTCCGGGTGCACGGCGAACTCTGGAACGCGGAGTCGGGCGCGCCCGTGCAGCAGGGACAGGCGCTGCAAGTGACCGGAATGACGGGACTCGTCCTGACGGTCGAACCGCAAGAATCCAAGGAGAACTGAGATGTATGGCTATTTCGGAACGCTGTTGCTCGGCGGCATCGTGCTGGTGCTGCTCAGCGCGATCAAGATTCTCAAGGAATACGAGCGTGGCGTGATTTTCCAGCTCGGCCGCTTCTACAAGGTCAAGGGCCCCGGGCTCATCATCGTCATCCCGGTCATCCAGCAGATGGTCAAGACGGACCTGCGCATCGTCGTGATGGACGTTCCGTCGCAAGACGTGATCTCGCAGGACAACGTCTCGGTGAAAGTGAACGCGGTGGTCTATTTCCGCATCGTCGATCCGGAACGCGCCATCATCCAGGTGGAGAATGTCTACGAGGCCACCAGCCAGCTGGCCCAGACCACCCTGCGCTCGGTGCTCGGCAAGCACGAACTGGACGAGATGCTGTCCGAACGCGACAAGCTGAATACCGACATCCAGGCCATCCTGGACGAGCACACCGACAACTGGGGCATCAAGGTTACGAACGTCGAGATCAAACACGTCGATATCGACGAAAGCATGATCCGCGCGATCGCCCAGCAGGCCGAGGCGGAGCGGGCGCGGCGCTCCAAGGTCATCCATGCGGAAGGTGAAATGCAGGCCTCTGCCCGCCTCGTCGAGGCGGCGCAGCAGTTGGCGACCCAGCCCCAGGCCATGCAGCTCCGCTACCTCCAGACCTTGGGCCAGATCGCCAACGAGAGGACCAATACCATCGTATTCCCGCTGCCGCTCGACCTGATCGGGCCGCTGCTGGAACGCGTCGTGCCCGGCAACCCACCGCCCGCCGCGGCGAGCAAGGAAACCGAGTAACGATTGCCTCGAGTCAGGCGGCGTCCAGCCAGGCCACCGTCATGGCGCCCGGGCCTACCCGGGTGGCCATCGTGGCGCTCATCACTGAAAAATGGAGATCGACGCGCGCGGCCGCGACGCGGGCCTCGAGGTCCTTGTAGGCCGTCATCTCGCGGATGACGCGCGGATCGCCGCCGAAGCTCAGTACCAGTGCAGACGTGCCCAGCCCGCGCGCGATCGCCTCGGCCGCTCGCGCCATCGCCACGCCGCAGGCGGAATGGAAGCCGCGCGCCCGCGCGATGGTGCGCCGTCGCCCGCCCGCCAGTTCGATGACCGGCTTGATATCGGAAACCAGGTTGAGCGCGTAGTCGCGGCGGCCCAGGCCCGCGCCGCGCCCGTCCAGGCCGCGCCGCCGCAGGTACCAGGGGTCGCCCGGCACGAGCAGGCAGGTGACCCGCTCCGCTTCCTCCCGCAACGTGCGCCGCATTTTCTCGAAACCGAGATGGCCCTGGCCAAGCAGCTCCAGCGCACGGCATACCACGACGGCTTCGCCGGCGCAGACCGTGCGGCTGTCCAGAACGCGCAGTGAGAAGCTTCCGGCGCGTTCGCCCTGCTCGCGCCGGGCCCGGTAGTCGCGCAGGATTGCGTAGGACGCCTCGCTGGCGCGCTGGAACATGTCGCTGTATTCCGCGCAGGCGCTGATCACCAGGATCCGGTCGTAGTCGAGTACCAGCTCCTGCAGGAAGATCTCGCGAATCTCCGCGGCGCTGCAGGGGCCCGAGCGTGCGTAGACGGCCCGGTCCGCGATGAAGCGGCGGTAAAACATCAGGGTCTGGTCCGGTGCCCGGTCGTCGACCCAGGTCCTGCCGTCGAATTGCAGGACCGACGGCAGGATCCGTATTCCATGTGCCTCGAGAACCACGTCGGGAAGGTCGCAGGAGGCATCGATGGCGAGGCCGATGCGCATCATTGGGGCCACTCGGGATTCATGTGGCGATTGTGGTTGGCGGAATGCAACACCGTCAATCGCGGGGCACGATCCCTGCCTGCAGTTCTCGCACGCGCTGCCACTGGGCCTCGAGCCTCGCATGCGAGACCTTCTCGCCGACGCCGAGCTGCTGGGCGAACAGCTGGACGCGATATTCTTCCACCATCCAGCGATAGGCCTGGAAAGCCGCCGCGGCCTCGGCGGTGGACCACTCCGTATCGCCGGCATCGACCAGCCTCTGGCGGTGGGGAGCGAGGTCGAGCACCTGGCGTGCTTCGCCCTTGCCGAGGGCGAGCCGCTCGATGCGCATGAGGACCGCCCGCAGGTAGCGCGGCATGGACGCGAGGCGCTCCGGCGGCGTGTGGCGCAGGAAGCCGGGGTAGACCAGGGCCGAGAGCTGCGCCGCGATGTCCGACGCCGCCTCACCGGCTCCCGGGCCGGTCACGCCCCGAGCCAGGCGCGCCCTGCACTGCTCGCGCAGGTCCAGCGTATCGCCAAGCACCGCGAGGAACCGCTCGGCCTCGGGCACGATGCGTGCGCGCCCCGCGTCGAGCAATGCCCTGAAGTCCGCCTCTTCCTGCGGCAGGTCGGCGCCAGGCGGCAGGAACACCGTGGCGAATGCGGCCGTGATCGCATCCTCGGCAAGGTCCGCGCCCGCAGCGAGATCGCGGCCGCGCAGGACGAGCGTGCGGTCTGCGCGCGCCCGCTGCAGCAGGGCGCGATGCTGCTGCGGCAACGCGAGCATGAACAGCCGCAGCACGCCGAGGCGCCCGGCGCGGGCGGCGGCCTGCGGCGTGGGGAACAAGCGGCACGATACCGAGCCGCCATCGTCCTGGATCGCCGGGAACAGGCGCTGCACCGTGCGACCCTGGCGAACCTCGACGCGCTCCGGGACGGCACCGAAACGCCAGTCGCGGAAGCCCTCGCCGCCCCAGCCGCCCGGCGCGGCGCCCTCGACCGGGCCCTCGCCCGGCGAGTGCGCCCGCTTCAGCTCCGCCACGTCGCGGGATGCCGCCAGGAGTTCGCCGTCGTTCCCAAGCACCTCGACCCGGAAACGCAGCCACGGCTCCAGCTCCAGGCCGGCCCAGGTTTCCGGCTCGACCTCGATGCCGGCCGTCCGGCGCAGCGTCTCGACCAGCGCGGCGCGCAAGCGACCTTCGCCAGGGCGCAGCAGCGCAAGGCAAGCGCGCGCGTGATCGGGCACGGGCACGATCCTGCGCCGAGCCGCCTTCGGCAGGGCCCGCAGCATGGCGATGATCTTTTCTTCCAGCCAACCGGGCACGAGCCACTCCAGGCGATCCGCGTCGAGCAGCGGCAGCAGGTGGCGTGGCACCTCGACCGTGACGCCATCGTCCTCGGCCGTGGGGTCGAAGCGGTAGCGCAACGGCAGGCGGTTCCCGCCGAGCAGCAGGCTATCCGGGTAATCGGCCGCGGCCGGCAGGGCCGCACCGGTCAGGAGATCGTCGAGACGCATCTTCAGCAGCTCGGGCTGCGCCTTTTCCGCCCTGCGGCGCCAGCGCTCGAAGGCGGCCGTGGAACAGATCTCGGCCGGGACGCGCGCCGCATAGAAGGCGGCAATGGCCTCGTCCCCCGCGAGCAGTTCGCGGCGGCGCAGCTTGGCCTCCAGCACCTGGATATCCTGGACCAGGTCGCGGTTCGCGGCGAGGAATCGCCCCCGCGTACGAATCGTCCCGCCCGCCAGGGCATCGCGCAGGAAGACCTCGCGCGCCCCCCGCGGATCCACCCGCGCGTAGTCCACGCGGCGATTGGCCGCCAACACCAGGCCAAAGAGAGTGACCTGCTCGCGCGCGGCGACGAACCCGCGGTCTGCCTGCCAGTGGGGATCCGACCAGCTGCGCCGCACCAGGTGCGCCCCGGCGGACTCGATCCAGCCGGGCTCCACCGCCGCGGCAATCCGGCCCCAGACCCGGCCCGTTTCCACCAGCGCGGCCGCCACGACCCAGCGCGGAGAACGGCCGGCGAGCGTGGAATCCGGAAAGACGCGGAAACGCAGGTTGCGGGGCCCGCGGTATTCACCCTTCTCGTCGAGCTGGCCGATGTGCGACAGCATCCCGGCGAGAATCCCGCGGTGCACCGTCGCGTAGTCGGCCGGCGTCTCGTTCGGCCGCAGGCGCATCTCGTTGCAAATGCCGAGCAGCTGGCGATGCACGTCCTGCCACTCCCGCAGGCGCAGGAAGGACAGGAAATTATCGCGGCACCAGCGGCGTTGCGCGCTGCCGGAGTCGTGCTTGCGCCGCTCCTGCCAGGCGTCCCAGAGCTTGAGCAAGGACAGGAAATCGGAGCGGGCATCGCGGAATGCGGCGTGGCGTTCATCCGCCGTGCCGGCGGCCTCGGCGGGCCGCTCGCGCGGGTCACGGATGGACAGCCCGGCCGCGATGACCAGGATCTCCCTCAGGCAGCCGAGCTGGCCCGCGGCGATCAGCATCCGCCCGAGGCGCGGATCCACCGGCAACCGCGCCAGCCGGCGACCGAGGTCGGTGATGGCGCGCTGTTCATCGACGGCGCCGAGCTCGCGCAACAGCCGGTAGCCGTCGCTGATGAAACGGTGATCCGGCGGGTCCAGGAACGGGAACGCGTCGATGGCGCCGAGGCCGAGTGTTTCCATCTGCAGGATCACGCTGGCGAGGTTCGTCCGGCGGATCTCCGGATCGGTGTACTCGGGCCGCGCATCGTGGTCCGCCTGGTCGTACAGCCGGATGCAGATGCCCTCGGCCTCGCGCCCGCACCGGCCGCGCCGCTGCCAGGCGCTCGCCTGCGAGATGGGCTCGATTTGCAGTCGCTGGATCTTTGAGCGGTAGCTGTAGCGGCTGATCCGTGCGAGGCCCGAGTCGACCACGTAGCGGATGCCGGGCACGGTCAGCGAGGTCTCGGCGACGTTGGTCGCCAGCACGATGCGTCGCCGCCCCTCGCGCCGGAAGATCCGGTCCTGCTCCGATGTCGAGAGCCGGCCATACAGCGGCAACACCTCGACTCCCGGCGGGTGGTGCTTGCGCAGCGCCTCCGCCGTGTCGCGGATCTCCCGCTCGCCGGGCAGGAAGACGAGGATGTCGCCGTCGCGGGGCATGCCCGGGCCCGTAAGTTCGTCCACGGCCGCGAGCACGCCGTCGGCGAGGCGTCCCTCCTCCGGGTCCTCCGGTGGCCGGTAGCGCACCTCCACCGGGTAAGTCGTGCCGCTCACCTCGATGACCGGCGCATCCCCGAAGTGCTCGGCGAAGCGGCGCGGTTCGATGGTTGCCGAGGTGATGATGATCTTCAGATCAGGCCGTTTCGGCAGCAGCCGCTTCAGGTAGCCCAGCAGGAAATCGATGTTGAGGCTGCGCTCGTGGGCCTCGTCGATGATCAGGGTGTCGTAGCGCCTGAGCAGCGGGTCGCCGCGGATTTCCGCCAGCAGAATGCCATCCGTCATCAGCTTGACCCGGCAGTCCGACCCCGTGCGGTCGGTGAAGCGCACCTTCCAGCCGACCAGCGCTTCGCCCGCGGGACCGATTTCTTCTGCAATGCGCGCGGCGACGGCGCGGGCCGCGATCCGGCGCGGCTGCGTGTGGCCGATCATGCCTTGCGCGCCCAGCCCGAGTTCCAGGCAGATTTTGGGCAGCTGGGTGGTCTTGCCCGAGCCGGTCGCGCCGCAGACCACCACCACGGGATGCGCGCGGATGGCGGCGGCGATGCGCTCCCGTTCCGCCGAGACCGGCAACTCCGGGGGGAACACGAGCCGCGGCACGGGGAGCGTCCCGCGCGATTCAGCGCCCAGCGCCGGACTCCTTGACCTCGGCCCAGAGGCGCTCGAGCTCCTCGGCCCCCGCCTGGTCCGGAGTGCGCCCCGCTGCGGCAAGGCGTTTCTCCACCTCGCGGAAACGGTGTTCGAACTTCAGGCTCGCGCGGCGCAAGGCCCGCTCGGCATCCACGTCGACATGGCGGGCGAGATTGGCGATCGTGAACAGCAGGTCACCGAGCTCTTCCTCGACCGCCTCGGGCGCCTGTTCGCGTGCGCCGAGCGCTTCGTGCAGCTCGCGGGTCTCTTCGGCCAGCTTGTCGAGTACGCCGGCGGCGTCGGGCCAGTCAAAACCCACGCGCGCGGCGCGCCGGCCGAGTTTCTGTGCCCGGGCCAACGCCGGCAGGTTCGCCGGGACGCCATCGAGCACGCCCTCGCTGCGCGCAGCCCGCTCACGCGCCTTGTGCGCCTCCCAGGCGACCGTCTGGGCATCGGCGTCGGCGATCTCGTCCGTGCCGAACACGTGCGGATGGCGGCGCTGCATTTTTTCGGTCAGCCCGCGCGCGACCGTCGCGAAGTCGAATGCACCCTGCTCTTCCGCCATGCGCGCATGGAACACCACCTGGAACAGGAGATCGCCGAGTTCTTCGCGCAAGGCCTCGAGATCGCCGCGCTCGATCGCATCCGCGACCTCGAAGGCCTCCTCGAGCGTATAGGGGGCGATCGTCGCGAAGGTCTGCGCGACGTCCCAGGGGCAGCCACGTTCCGGGTCGCGCAGCCGCGCCATCAGCTCAAGCAGCGCGTCCATCTCCGTCATGGCGATTCCTCCCGCAGCATGTCGCGAAAGTTCACCAGCATGGCCGCCGTCGCCCCCCAGATGCGGTGCGGGCCCCAGGGCATCTCGAAATACGGCAACCGCACGCCGAAGAACTTCTTGTACAGCAGTTGCATGTTGCCCGGCTCGAGCAGCACGTCGAGCGGGACCTCGAAGGCCTCGCTGACCTCTTTCGCATCCGGCACGGGCTGGAATTCCGGCCGCACGAAGCCGACCACGGGCGTGACCGAGAAGCCCGTGATCGTCAGGTAGTTCGGCAGGTAGCCAGCCACCTCCACCAGGTCCGGCGGCAAGGCGATTTCCTCGGCCGATTCGCGCAGGGCGGCCTCGAGCGGACCGGGGTCGGACGGATCGAGGCGCCCGCCGGGAAAGCTGACCTGGCCGGCATGGTGGCGCAGCCCCGCGGCGCGCACTGTGAAGAGCACCGTGAAGCCGTCCGGCCGTTCGACGATGGGCAGCAGGACCGCGGCAGGCACCAGCTGCTTCGGACGCAATCGCTCGAGCGCCGCAGGCAGGTCTCCGGGCAGTCCGGGGACGCGATAGATCCCCGGCGGGGACGGCCGTGTACCCGCGAAGCGTCGGGCGATCAGGGCCTTCACTTGCGGATGCCGCCCTCCGTCAGGGACGCCGGATCCAGCAGGCGAGCCAGCTCCTCTTCCGACAGGTCTGTCATTTCCAGCGCCACCTCGCGGATCGGCCGACCCTCTGCGTAGGCCTTCTTCGCCGTCGCGGCGCCGAGCTCGTAGCCGATCACCGGGTTCAGGGCCGTGACGAGGATCGGGTTGCGGTCGAGCGCCTCCCGGATGTGGACCTCGTTGACGGTGAAGCCGCGGATCGCCCGATCCGCCAGGGCATGCGCCACAGCGGACAGCAGTCGGATGCTTTCCAGCAGCCGGTCGGCGATCACCGGGAGCATGACGTTGAGCTGGAAGCTGCCCGACTGGCCCCCGATCGTGATGGCGGCATCGTTGCCGATCACCTGGGCCGCGACCATGGCGGTGGCTTCCGGGATCACGGGGTTGACCTTGCCGGGCATGATGCTGGACCCCGGTTGCAAGGCCGGCAGCGCGATCTCGCCCAGGCCGGCGAGCGGACCGCTGTTCATCCAGCGCAGGTCGTTGGCGATCTTCATCAGGCTGACGGCGACCGTCTTGAGCTGGCCCGAGAGCTCCACAGCCGTGTCCTGGCAGCTCAGGCTCTCAAAATAATCCCCGCTGGTGCAGAACGGGATGCCCGTCTGCTGTGCCAGGTGGGCCGCGACACGGCTCCCGAATTCCGGCTCGGCATTGATCCCCGTGCCAACGGCGGTGCCGCCCTGCGCGAGGCGCGTCAGGCGCGGCAGCGTGGCCCGTAGCCGCGCCATGCCGGCCCGGACCTGCGCTGCCCAGCCGCCGAGCTCCTGGCTCATGCGCACCGGCATCGCGTCCATCAGGTGCGTCCGGCCGGTCTTGACGATGCCGTGAAGCTCGGCCGCTTTGGTCTCGATCGTCGCCGCCAAGTGCTCCAGCGCCGGCAACAGGGCCCGGTCGAGTTGCAGCGCCGCGCTGACGTGGATGGCAGTCGGGATGACGTCGTTGCTGCTCTGCCCCATGTTCACGTGGTCGTTGGGGTGCACGGCCCGGCTGGCGATGCGCGTGGCGAGCGACCCGATCACCTCGTTCGCATTCATGTTCGTGCTGGTGCCCGAGCCGGTCTGGAACACGTCCACGGGGAACTGCGCGTCGTGTTGCCCCGCGGTCACCTCCTGCGCCGCCTGGCGGATCGCATCCGCGACCACGCTCTCGAGCAGGCCCAGGTCCTGGTTGGCGCTCGCGGCCGCCCACTTGACGAGGCCCACGGCGCTGATGAATTCGGCGGGCATCGGCCGACCGCTGATCGGGAAGTTCTCGACCGCCCGTTGGGTCTGCGCCCCCCACAGGGCATCGGCCGGCACCCGCAGCTCACCCATGCTGTCTTTCTCGATGCGATAGTCCTGCGGCGCCATGCACTCTCTCCCGTTGTAAAACGCGACTTGAGGTTCATCACTCAAGTCACTGACAAAAAAAGATATTGGACCTCGGTTCGCACAATCTCCAGAACCCGGTTCAGGGGCTGCGCGCGTTGCGGTATGATGCCGCAATCCTAACATCTTCGGCGCGTTTTCAATGGACACCACCCCTCTCACCGCAGTCTCTCCTGTGGACGGCCGCTACGCGGGCCGGTCGACCCGCCTGAGGCCCGTATTCAGCGAGTACGGCCTGATTCGTTACCGGGTCGCCGTGGAGGCTCGCTGGCTGCTGGCGCTCGCCGACGAACCGGGCATCGTTGAGCTCGACCCGATCGAGGGTGATGCCCTGGTGAGCCTGAATACCCTTGCTGCCGGGCTGACGCTGGAACAGGCGGTGCGCGTCAAGGCCATCGAGAGCAAGACCAACCACGACGTGAAGGCCGTCGAGTATTTCCTCAAGGAGCAGCTTGCGCCCGCGGATCCGGACGGGCGCCTGCGTGAGTTCTTCCATTTCGCCTGTACGTCCGAGGACATCAACAACCTCGCCTATGCCCTGATGCTGCGCGATGCACGCAACGAGATCCTGGTACCCGAGCAGAAAGCGCTGGTGGCGCGCCTGGTGGCGCTGGCGGAAGACCACGCGGCCACGCCGATGTTATCCAGGACCCATGGGCAAGCGGCGTCGCCCACTACGCTGGGCAAGGAATTTGCGAATTTCGCCTGGCGCCTGCGACATCTCGAGCAAGGCTTCGCCGCAGTGCGCATCCTCGGCAAGCTGAACGGTGCCGTGGGCAACTACAACGCGCACCTGGCGGCCTACCCCGACATCGACTGGCACGGCGTCTCGCGGCTGTTCGTCGAATCGCTCGGGCTAGCCTGGAACCCCTACACGACGCAGATCGAGCCGCACGACTGGATCGCCGAGTACTGCCATGCGCTGGAGCGCTTCAACACGGCGTTGACCGATCTCTGCCGGGACGTCTGGGGCTATGTCTCGCTGGGCTATTTCAGGCAGAAGCTGGTGGCGGGCGAAGTCGGCTCCTCGACCATGCCGCACAAGGTCAACCCGATCGACTTCGAGAATGCCGAGGGCAATCTCGGCATTGCCAATGCCCTGCTGGCGCATTTCGCGGCCAAGCTGCCGATTTCCCGCTGGCAGCGTGACCTGACGGACTCGACGGTGCTGAGGAATGTCGGCGTCGCCCTCGCCCATTCCATGATCGCTTACTCGTCGGTCCTGAGAGGCCTCGAGCGGATCGAGCCCGACGCGCAGCGCCTGGCGCAGGACCTCGACCTGAACTGGGAAGTCCTGGGCGAGGCCATCCAGACCGCCATGCGACGCCACGGGCTCGAGAATCCCTATGAGCAGCTCAAGGCGCTGACGCAGGGGCGGAGAATCCAGGCTGAGGAATTGCGCGAGTTCGTCGCCGGGCTCCCGCTGCCCGAGGAGGCCAAGCATCGGCTTCTCCAGATGACGCCGGCGAGCTACACCGGCCTGGCCGCAGAACTCGCGCGCGACCTTTGACGCGGATGACGGGCATCTCAACGGAATCACTCGAGTTCAAGGTGCGCCTTGCGAACTGGGCCCGGGACGAGCAAGCGCTCCGGGCCCTCCGCACCAGGGTGTTCGTGGAGGAACAGGCGGTTCCCGAGGACGAGGAATGGGACGGGCTCGATCCGGAGTGCACCCACGCGGTAGCCGAGCTCCCGACTGGCGAGGCCATCGGCACCGGGCGCCTGCACCCCTCGGGGAAGATTGGCCGGATGGCGGTGCTCGCGGAATGGCGCGGCCAGTGGGTCGGCGCGGCGATCCTGCGGCGCCTGCTCAACGAGGCGGCGTATCTTGGCATGGAGGCTGTCTACCTGCATGGACAGGTGCCGGTGCTCGATTTCTATGCGCGTTTCGGCTTCGTGGCGGAAGGCCCGGAATTCGACGAAGCGGGCATTTCCCACAGACTCATGCGGCTACACCTCCCGCGGGCGCAGGCGGCGCCCCAGGCGGGCCCAGGCACGCGGCGGGTGCTGAGCGACAAGGAGGAATTTGCGGAGGCCGTCATCGACGTCGCCGGGATCGCGACCCGGTCGCTGGCCATTTTCACGCCCGATCTCGAGCACGGCGTATATGACTCGGTGCGCTTCCTCGAGGCAGTCAAGCGCCTGGTCCTGTCACGCAGTCACGCGCGTATCCGGGTGCTGATCAGCGACCCCGGGCGGGTCCAGCATACGGTCAATCGCTTCCTCTACATGGGGCGGAGACTGTCGACGTTCATCGAGTTCCGTCATTTGCCGGAATCTTTCCAGGACCGCAAGGATGCCTTCCTGGTCGGGGACGACAGCGCACTCGTCTATCGGGCCAGCGCGGAGCGCTGGGCAGGCATGATAGACACCTGCGAGCCACGCGTGGCGGCCGTCTATCTCAGGCAGTTCGAGCAGATGTGGCAGGTGAGCGAGAGCGCCTCGGATCTCCGGCAACTCAAGCTCTGAGGCGCGCGGCACCGAAGTCGCGTGGACCGCCGCCCCGTCAGGCGCCCAGGTTGATCCAGGTGGCCTTAAGTTCCGTGTACTTGTCGAAGGCGTGCAGGGACTTGTCGCGACCATTGCCTGACTGCTTGAAGCCGCCGAACGGCGCCGTCATGTCACCGCCGTCCCAGTAATTGACCCAGACGCTGCCCGCGCGCAGGCCACGCGCCAGGCGGTGGGCGCGGGAGATGTCACGGGTCCACACGCCGGCGGCGAGGCCGTAGATGCTGTCATTGGCGATCCGCAACGCTTCCGCCTCGTCGTCGAAGGCGATGGCTGCCAGCACCGGGCCGAAGATTTCTTCGCGGGCGATCGTGGCGTCGTGCCCTACCCCGTCGAACACGGTCGGTTCGATGTAATATCCGCCGGTCTCCGCCAGCACGCGGTTGCCGCCAAGCGCCAGCCTGCCGCCTTCCGCGCGGCCCGTGTCGATGTAGTCCAGCACACGCTGCATCTGTCCTTCATCCACCATGGCTCCCATCGGGGCGCCTGGCTCGAGCGGATGCCTGGGTTGCATTTCGCGGCCCGCGGCGACCACCCGCTCAAGGAATTCGTCCTTGATGCTGCGCTCCACCAGGAGGCGCGAGGCGGCCGTGCAGACTTCGCCCTGGTTGAAGAAGATGCCCGAGGCCGCGGCCCGGGCGGCCGCCTCGAGATCAGGCGCATCGGCGAACACCAGGTTCGGGCTCTTGCCGCCGCACTCCAGGAAGACCCGTTTCATGTTGCTCCGCCCGGCGCACTGCAGCAGGTGCTTGCCGACCGCGGTCGAGCCGGTGAATACCAGTCCGTCGACATCCATGTGCAGCGCCAGCGCCTCGCCCGCCCCGCGACCGAAGCCAGGCAGCACGTTGAACACGCCATCCGGAATGCCGGCCTCGGCGGCCAGCGCGGCGACGCGGATGGCGGTGAGCGGGGATTTCTCGGAGGGCTTGAGAATGATGGAATTGCCCATGGCGAGCGCCGGTGCAAATTTCCAGGCGGCCATCAACAGGGGAAAATTCCAGGGCACGATCGCTGCGACCACGCCCAGCGGCTCGCGCGTCACCAGGCCGAGCTCGTGAGGGCCCGTGGGCGCGATCTCGTCATAGACCTTGTCCACCGCCTCGCCGGTCCAGTTCAGGCAGCGCACCACGGCCGCCATGTCAACCTGCAAGGCATCGTCGATGGGCTTGCCCATATCCAGCGTTTCCAGCAGTGCGAGTTCCTCTGCATGCCGCTCGATGAGTCCAGCGAACCGGACCAGGGTCTTCTTTCGTTCGACCGGGGTCTGGTTGCGCCAGCGGCCATCCTCGAACGCAAGACGACCGGCCTTGACGGCGCGCTCGACGTCCTCCGCGTCGCATTCCGCGACTACGCCGAGTTCACGGCCGTCGATGGGACTGATATCGGCGAACGTCTTGCCCGAGGCGGAGTCGATGTAGCGGCCATCGATGAAGGCCTGGGTAGCGATCTGCAGTTGCGCGACCCGCGCGAGCCAGTCGGACTTGCTGCGGGGCGGATGAGTCGTGTCATTCATCAGGAGGCTTCCGTCATGGTTGCGTGCTCTTCGAGGGCGGGGCGTCGATGACCGGTCAAAACGTCGGCGGCGTGCTGGCGCTGACGATCACGGCGTCCTCGGCGCCGACGTTGCGAAACCGGTGCGGCCTGTTGCTCTCGAAATAATACCCGTGGCCCGGTTCCAGCACTCGGATCAGCTCGTCCACCGTCAATTCGACGCGCCCGGCGACGACCACGCCGGCTTCCTCGCCGCCATGCCGCAGCATCTCCGCTCCGGTATCGCTGCCGGGGGGCAGGACTTCGCGCAGGATGCACATCTGCCGCCCCGGACGACCATTCCCGATCAGGTGGTACTGGATCGCCCCGGTGCCGACGTCCGGTTGTTGTTCCGGCGTAAAGAAGGGGCCGCCGTCGGCATTCACGCGGAAATCGGTGGTAAAGAAATCGGTCAACGAGATCGGGATGCCGTCGAGGACCTTCTTCAGGGAACTGACGGACGGGCTGACCTTGTTCTGCTCGATCAGCGAGATCGTGCTGTTGGTTACCCCGACGCGCTTGGCCAGCTCGCGCTGGCTCAAGCCCTGCGCCTTGCGGATTGCTTTCAGACGGGCACCGATGTCCATCAGCCAAATCTACCGTTTTGTTGCCGAATACTAAACACTATGCCACGAATTTTGCGCAGATATAGGCAATATGTCGCGCTTCATGTAAAATTTATTCAACACTTTCTGTCGACCGACTCAAACTGCAGGCGCCGCCGAGCCTGCGCAGGAGACGTCATGGCTTCACCCGCTGACTCCGCAGCGTCCGACACTCCCGAGCTCGCCGCCTACTGGATGCCGTTCACCGCCAACCGGCAGTTCAAGCATCGTCCGCGGCTGCTGAGCGGGGCGAACGGCATGTACTACAGCACGCCTGACCAGCGGCAGGTACTGGATGCCACCGCGGGGCTGTGGTGCTGCAATGCCGGCCACGGGCGCAGCCACATCGCCGAGGCGGTGAAATCCCAGCTCGACCGGCTCGACTATGCGCCGAGTTTCCAGATGGGCCATCCGCTGGCGTTCGAACTGGCCGAGCGGCTGGTCGCCATCGCGCCGGACCCGCTCAAGCATGTTTTCTATACGAATTCCGGGTCAGAGTCCGTGGACACGGCGCTCAAGATCGCCCTCGCCTATCACCGCGCCCGCGGCGATGGTCAGCGCACGCGCCTGATCGGTCGTGAAAAGGGGTATCACGGCGTGGGGTTCGGCGGCATGTCCGTCGGCGGCATGGTGAACAACCGCAAGGCGTTCGGCGCCATGTTGCCGGGCGTGGATCACCTGCGTCACACCCTGGACATCGGCCGCAACGCATTTTCCCGCGGCCTGCCGGCGCATGGCGCCGAGCTCGCCGATGACCTGGAGCGCCTCGTCGCACTGCACGACGCCTCGACCATCGCGGCGGTCATTGTCGAGCCGATCGCCGGCTCCGCCGGCGTGATCCTGCCGGCGCACGGCTATCTCGAGCGCCTGCGCGAGATCTGCACCCGGCACGGCATCCTGCTGATTTTCGACGAGGTCATCACCGGGTTCGGACGGGTCGGCAAGGCCTTCGCCGCAGAGCGCCTGGGCATCACGCCGGACCTGATGACGACCGCCAAGGGCTTGACCAACGGCGCAATCCCGATGGGCGCGGTGTTCGCTACCGATGCCGTCCACGATGCCTTCATGCAGGGACCCGAGCCGCTGATCGAACTGTTCCACGGCTACACTTATTCCGGCCACCCGGCCGCCTGCGCCGCCGCGCTCGCGACGCTGGACCTCTACGAGGAAGAGCAGCTGTTCCAGCGGGCCATCGATCTCGGCGGATACTGGGAAGATGCGCTGCATGGGCTCCGCGAGTTGCCGAACGTGATCGACATCCGCAACTTCGGCCTGGTCGGCGCGGTGGAACTGGCGCCCCGGCATGATGCGCCCGGCGCGCGCGCCTATGATGTATTTACCGACTGCTTTCATAACCGGGACATGCTGGTGCGCTGCGCGGGCGACGTGATCGCCCTGTCGCCGCCGCTGATCCTGGAACGAGAACATATCGACCAGATCGTCGGGCGACTGGCAACCGCGATCCGCGCGGCCGGCTGATCCGGATATTCCACCCCTCACCAAGGCGAACCCGCACATGCTTATCGGCGTACCCAAAGAGATCAAGAATCACGAATACCGCATCGGCCTGACGCCGGGAGGCGCCCGCGAACTGATCGGCAACGGTCACCACGTGCTGGTTCAGCGCGATGGCGGCAAGGCAATCGGTCTCACCGACGCGGCCTACGAGAAGGTCGGGGCGGAGATCGTCGACACGCCCGAGGAAATCTTCGCGCGCGCCGAGATGGTCATCAAGGTCAAGGAACCGCAACCGAACGAGTGCCGCATGCTCAGGCGCGGCCAGGTGCTCTACACCTATCTGCACCTGGCGCCGGATCCGGACCAGACCCGGCTGCTGCTGGAATCCGGCTGCACCGCGATCGCCTACGAGACCGTGACCGACCGCAGCGGTGGCCTGCCCCTGCTGGCCCCCATGAGCGAAGTCGCCGGGCGCATGTCGATCCAGGCGGGGGCGCATGCGCTGGAACGGGCCCAGGGCGGCTCCGGCGTGTTGCTGGGCGGTGTTCCCGGCGTGCCCGCCGCCAATGTCATGGTCATCGGCGCCGGCGTGGTCGGGCTGAATGCCGCCCGCATCGCCATGGGCATGGGCGCGAATGTCACCCTGTTCGACCGGTCCCTGCCCCGCCTGAAATACATCGACGACCTTTACGGCGAGCGGCTCAACACGCTCTACTCGACCGAGGAATCCATCGAGACCCACCTGCGCCTCGCGGACCTCGTGATCGGGGCCGTGCTGATTCCGGGCGCGGCGGCCCCCAAGCTCATCTGCCGCGACCAGCTGGGGCTGATGCGGCCCGGCTCGGTGCTGGTCGATGTTGCGATCGACCAGGGCGGCTGTTTCGAGACCAGCAAGGCCACCACCCACCAGGATCCCACCTACGAGGTGGACGGCATCATCCACTATTGCGTCGCCAACATGCCCGGCGCGGTCGCCCGCACGTCCACCTTCGCGCTCACCAACGCGACTCTGGCCTACGCGGTCCAGTTGGCGAACAAGGGGGCCCGGCAGGCCATGCTGGACGACGAGCATCTCCGCAACGGCCTGAACGTGCACGAAGGCAAGATCACCTTCGAGGCGGTCGCCCATGATCTCGGCTATGCCTACACCCCGGCGCTCGAGGCGCTGGGTTGAGTCCGGAGGGGATCATGAGCCACGCGAATGAAGCAAGCCGGCCGGTCGGAGGCGTTCCCCTGGTAACGCACTGGGTGGGCGGCGCATGCTGGGCTGGCGAGTCCGCCAGGACGGGCGAGGTATTCGATCCCGCCACCGGCGAGGTCGCCTGCCGCGTGGTGTTCGCCAGTCGGAATGACGTCACCCAGGGGGTCGCTGCCGCCCACGCTGCCTTTCCAGGCTGGGCGGCGACCACCCCCCTCGGCCGGGCCCGCGTCATGTTCCGCTTCAAGGCCCTGCTGGAAGCACATGCGGACGAGATCGTTGCGGCGATCACTGCCGAGCATGGCAAGGTCCTGGCCGATGCGCGGGGCGAGCTGACCCGGGGCATCGAGGTCGTTGAATTCGCCTGCGGTATTCCCCAGATGCTCAAGGGCGAGCATTCCATGAACGTGGGCAGCGGCGTCGATTCGTGGAGCGAGTTCGCTCCGCTGGGTGTCGTCGCCGGCATCACGCCGTTCAATTTCCCCGCCATGGTGCCGATGTGGATGTTTCCGGTCGCACTGGCTTGCGGCAACAGCTTCATCCTCAAGCCTTCCGAGCGCGATCCGGGCCCCGCGATGATCCTGGCCCGGCTGCTCAAGGAGGCCGGGCTGCCGGACGGAGTTTTCAACGTCATCCACGGCGACAAGGACGCCGTAGACGCGCTGATCGACGACGACCGCGTCCAGGCCCTGAGTTTCGTCGGCTCCACGCCGATCGCCGAATACATCTACGCGCGCGGTTCTGCGCGGGGCAAACGCGTCCAGGCACTGGGCGGCGCCAAGAACCACATGGTGATCCTGCCCGATGCCGACCTGGAGCAGGCAGCGAGCGCCTTGCTCGGGGCCGGCTACGGCTCGGCCGGCGAACGTTGCATGGCCATTTCGGTGGCGGTCTGCGTCGGTGATGCGACCGCTGACGCCCTGGTGGCCAATCTCGCGCCGCGGGTTCGTGACCTGCGGATCGGGCCCGGATGCCAGGGCGACCCCGACATGGGCCCGCTGGTCACCGGCCAGCACCGGGACAAGGTTCGCAGCTACGTCGACCTGGGGGTCGCCGAAGGCGCGCGGCTCGTGGTGGACGGGCGCGATTTCACGCTCCCCGGCCATGAGCAGGGATTCTTTCTCGGCGGCTGCCTGTTCGACCAGGTGCGGCCCGACATGAGGATCTACCGAGAGGAAATCTTCGGGCCGGTGCTGTGCGTGGTCAGGGTGGCCGATCTCGAGGCCGCACTGGCGCTGGTCAACGGCCACGAGTTCGGCAACGGCACCGCGATCTTCACGCGCTCCGGGGCGGCCGCGCGGTCGTTCACCCACCGGGTCGAGGCCGGGATGGTGGGCATCAACGTGCCCATCCCGGTGCCCATGGCGTTCCACAGCTTCGGCGGCTGGAAGCGCTCGCTATTCGGCCCGCTGCATATGCACGGACCGGACGGGGTGCGCTTCTATACGAGGCTGAAGACGGTCACGGCCCGCTGGCCCCTGTCCGCCCAGGGCGAGGCCGAGTTCATCATGCCGACCATGAAGTAGCGTCAGCCAAAGATTTTCGCGCGGAGGCGCAGAGAGGCAGAGGTACGGAGAGGATAGACAGGCAGGACTGCGAGGCAGGTTTTTCGCTGGGCGCCGGGGGTTCACAGGCCCCGTCCGTCGCTGTCATGGCGTGTGGCTCACCCACCACTCCACATCCTTCACGCCAGGCTGCGAACAACCATTTTTATTATCTCCGCGTCTCTGCCTCTCTGCGCCTCCGCGCGAGCCTATTCTCCCGAGTAACGGGCGATGAATGAAACAAAGCGGGGCCGGAAATCCGGCCCCGCCTGGTTTTTGGCTTGAGCTCCGGGAAGGGATCCGGGCTCAGAACTCCATGCTGAACGTCAGGACGATGCGTGCGTCGGCCCAGCTCTTGGGCCCGAAGAAGTCCTGCACGTCCGCGTCGAATCCCGAGGTGTCGAAATACGACAGGTCCGCATTGATCATGCCGAAGTCGCGGTTGACGCCGACCTGGAAGTCCCAGAAATCGCTGCCGGCTGCATTCGAGACATCGTTATATCCCGCGCCGAGCACCAGGTTCAGCTCGGCTACGCCCAGTTCGTACTCGGCCCCGAGGTTGTAATAGAACGCGCTCTCGTCGGATCTGGAGAGATCGTCCGTCCAGGCTACGGTCGCGGTGTAGTTGTCGAGGAAACTATAGGCTGCGATGAACTCGTTGTAGTTGATCCCGAAACCTTCGTTGGCGCCCGGGTAAAGGTAGCGGACCCACTGCAGGTCGAGTTCGGTGTCGTTCTCGAACGCGAACACCCAGCCGGCGTAGATGTCGACCTCGATGTCGATACCGTCCGGATCGTCGAAGTCGACGTTCGATGCCCAGACGCCGGCATAGAAGCCATTCGAATGGCCGAAATCCAGGCTGCCCTGGATCGCGGGACTCTCGTCCGTCTGCGAGACGCCGCGGAAGATGTAATCGCTGGTCGCGGCCAGGCTGCCACCGTACCACCAGCCCTCCTCCTCGTCGGCATGCGCGGGCGCGACCAGGAGTCCGGCCAGGATGCCGGTCACCAGTGCCGAGGGGAGCAATGCCACTGTGCTCCGGATGGGCGTGTCTTCATTCATCATCATCAGGTTCCTCGTAGTGATGGGCACATGGGCCCTGGTCGAAAAAAATCAATTGGTCAGCTGGTCTCGTCGGTTCCCTGGCTCTCCTCGAGCCGCTTCCGCTCGTTGCGCGCCATCATCCACCAGGCGGTGACCGCCGCCAGCGAGACGGCCAGAATCCACAAAGTCGCGAGCGCATTGATCTTCGGGCTCACGCCCATGCGGACCGAGGAGAATACTTTCATCGGCAGCGTCGTCGAAGCCGGCCCGGAGACGAAACTGGCAATCACCAGGTCGTCCAGGGAAAGCGTAAACGCCAGCAGCCAGCCAGCCACCAGGGCCGGAATGATAAGTGGTAAGGTGATGACAAAAAATACTTTGAGGCGGTTGGCGCCGAGATCCATCGCGGCCTCGTCCAGTGAGCGATCCATTTCGGTCAGCCGCGAGGCCACCACCACGGTGACGAAGGCGGTGGCAAAGGTTGTATGCGCAATCCAGATCGTACCCATGCCGCGCATGATGGGCGTGCCGATCAGTTCGCCGATGAACACGAACAGCAGCAGCAGCGAAAGTCCGGTAATGACCTCCGGCATGACCAGCGGCGCTGTGATCAATCCGCCGAACAGCGTCTTGCCGGGGAAGCGCCTGAACCTGACGAGGATCATCGCAGCCATGGTCCCGATACCGACCGCCGCCCAGGCGGTGTAGAACGCCACGCGGATGCTGACCCAGGCGGCATCCATGAGCTGGCGGTCGCCAAACAGTTCGCCGTACCACTTGAACGAGAACCCGGCCCAGACGGTCACCAGCCGGGACTCGTTGAACGAGTACACGATCAGGCTGAGGATGGGCGCGTACAGGAACACGAAGCCGAGCCAGAGCAGCGCGAGGGTGAATTTAGAATTGCGCCCGGGGCCGTTCATGCCAGCCGTTTCTCCATGTCCCGGGACTGGTAATGGTGGAAGATCATGATCGGGACGACGAGCAGCAGCAGCATGATGATCGCCACCGCGGAAGCCACCGGCCAGTCCCTGTTGTTGAAGAACTCCTCCCAGAGGACCTTGCCGATCATCAGGGTGTCCGGGCCGCCCAGCAGCTCGGGAATCACGAACTCGCCGACCACCGGGATCATGACGAGCATGGAGCCGGCAATGATCCCTGCCAGGGTCATCGGCAAGGTCAGGCTGAGGAATACCCGCCACGGCCTGGCGCCGAGGTCGTACGCCGCCTCCTCCAGGCGAGGGTCGAGCCGGACAAGGTTCGCGTACAGCGGCAGGATCATGAACGGCAGGTAGGTGTAGACCACGCCGACGTATACGGCGAGCGGCGTATGCAGGATCTGGAGGGGCTCGGTGACCGCGCCGATCCACATCAGGAAGTTGTTGATCAGGCCGTTGTTCTTGAGGATCCCGATCCAGGCGTACACCCGGATCAGGAACGAGGTCCAGGACGGCAGGATCACCAGCAGCAGCGCGATGTTGCGCGCAGCCGGATCGAGCCGCGAAATGGCGTAGGCCATCGGGTACCCGACCAGCAGGCACAGGAAGGTCGAGATCAGGGCAATCTTGAGCGAGCCGAGATAGGCCGAGACATAGAGGCTGTCGCGGACCATGTAGAGGTAATTGTCGAAATTCAGCCGGATGATGACGCCCGTGTCGGTGCGCGTCAGCAGGTCGCTGTAGGGCGGCATCGCGATGAGTCCCTCGGCGAACGAGATCTTCAGCACGATGGCGAACGGGACAGCAAAGAACAGCAGCATCCACAGAAAGGGCACCGCGATGACCAGCCAGCGCGCCCCCGGGAACGGCCCCCTGAGGCGCATCTTCACGCGGTCAGTACCACGCCGGCGAGATCATCCCAGCCCACCCACACCTGCTCGTCCCAGGTGAAGTCCTCCGAGGCCCAGCGCCGCGAATTGGCCACGTGGGCCAGCACCTTGAGTCCGCCCTCGAGGCGGATGTGCAGCACCGAGTGACTGCCCAGGTAGGCAATGTCCTCTATCTTGCCCTCGAAGCAGTTGTGTTCCTGTGCAGGGCGCGCCTTGCTCACCACGAGTTTTTCCGGGCGCAGGGCGAACACCACCTCCATGCCCTCGTAGCCGGTGTGGCCGTGCCCGACCCAGATGGGCTGCGACAACCCGCTGGCCTTGATCGTCACGTGGTCCGCCTCGTCCTCGTCGATCTGGCCTTCGATCAGGTTGACCGAGCCGACAAACGCGGCGGCGAAACGGCTGGCGGGCTGCTCATAGATTTCGTCCGGCGTGCCGACCTGCACGATCCGGCCGCCCTCCATGATGGCGATCCGGTGGGCCATGGTCATGGCCTCTTCCTGGTCGTGCGTGACCATGACGCAGGTGACGCCGAGGCGCTCGATGATCCCGACCACTTCAAGCTGCATTTCGGAGCGCAATTTCTTGTCGAGCGCACCCATGGGCTCGTCGAGCAGCAGCAGCTTGGGACTCTTGGCCAGCGAGCGCGCGAGTGCCACGCGCTGCTGCTGTCCTCCTGACAGCTGGTGCGGCTTGCGGCGCGCCATTGATTCCATGTGCACCAGCGCCAGCATCTCCTCGACCCGCCGCTTGACCTGGGCGCGCGGCAGCCGATCCTGTTTCAGGCCGAAGGCAACGTTATCGGCCACCGTCATGTGCGGGAAGAGCGCGTAGGACTGGAACATCATGTTGACGGGTCGCTTGTATGGCGCCAGCCCCCCGAGATCCTCGCCGTCGAGCTCGATGCGCCCCGCCGAAGGCGCCTCGAAGCCGGCCAGCAGCCTCAGGAGGGTCGACTTCCCGCTGCCGGAGGCGCCCAGCAGCGCGAAGATTTCGCGCTGCCGGACCAGGAGGTTGACACGATCGACGGCAACGAAGCCGTCGAAGTCCTTGGAGACGCCCTCGATCTTCAGGTATTCCTGTCGGCCGAGGGCGTCGGATCGTGCAGGAGACACCGAGGCCCGCCCGCCCGCTGCGGGTTTGGCCTGCGCGCTCATGCCTTATGCCCCTGCGCGGGGACGACGCTTGGAAGTGCCAACTCGGCTCCGTCCGCCCGTCGCCCGGTTCAGCGGCCGGTCCGGACCGTGGTCCAGAGGCGCGTGTAGACGCGGTCCACTTCCCGCGGGAGGACCTTCAGGGTGTAGAGCTTTTCCATGACCTCTTCCGGCGGATAGATTGCGGGATTGTCCCGTACTTCTTCGTCCATAATCTCGAGCGACGCGGGCACGGCATTCGCGAAGGCCACGTAATCCGTGATTTCAGCCATCACTTCCGGGCGCAGCAGGAAATCGATGAAAAGGTGGGCATTCTCCGGGTTGCGCGCATCCGCGGGGATGGCGAGCATGTCGAACCACATCGGGGCGCCTTCATCCGGAATGACGTAGTCCACTTCCACGCCCTGCTCCGCTTCTTCGGCGCGGTCGGCGGCCTGGAACACGTCGCCCGACCAGCCGACCGCGACGCACGTGTCGCCGTTGGCCAGGTCGTTGATGTACTGGGACGAATGGAAATACGTCACGTGGGGCCGGACCACGAGCATCGCGTCCTGGGCCTTGGCGATCACTGCCGGATCGAAGCTGTTCGGGTCCTCACCGATGTAGTGCAGCGCCACGGGGATCATTTCCGAGGCCGCATCCAGCATGGAAAACCCGCAGCCGGCGAGCTTGCTGGCATTCGCGGGATCAAGCACGAGGCTCCAGGAATTCACCTCGAAGTCTTCGCCAAAAATCTCCGCGATCTTGCCGACGTTGTAGCCGATCCCGGTCGTCCCCCACAGATACGGCACCGAGAACTTGTTGCCGGGGTCGGTGTCCGCGATCCGGGCCATCAGTTCGGCGTCGAGGTTGCCGTAGTTCGACAGCTTCGAGCGATCGATGGGCTGGAAGGCGCCTGCGACGATCTGGCGGCCGAGGAACGACAGCGAGGGCACCACCAGGTCGTAGCCCGTGCTGCCAGCGAGCAGCTTCGCTTCCAGCACCTCGTTGCTGTCGAACACGTCGTACGTGACCTTGATGCCGGTCTCGGCCTCGAACTGGGCGATAGTGTCCTCGGCGATGTAGTCCGACCAGTTGTAGATGAACAGGTTGCCGCCCGGCTTGGCATCCTGCGCAAAGGCCGGCGCGGCCCCGTAGACGGTCATCAGGCCCAGGGTCAACAGGGCCAGCGGGTTACGTAGTTTCATTTGGCTCTCCAATGGTCGAAGTGGCTCGTAAGTCTTGTTCGGCAAAATGCTAGCCGGTCCCCGAAATCGAGGCATGGGTCTCGTCCAGCGTTCTCAAGGTCTTGTCGATCAGTTCGTCAATCTGCTCGTGGTTGATGATCAGCGGCGGCGACAGCAACATCGCATCGAAGGTGGCGCGCAGGATCAGTCCGTTGCGGAGCGCGATGTCCCGGCACAGAGTACCGACCTTCCCACGCTCCGGGAAATATTCCCGCCGGGACTTGTCCGGCACGAGTTCAAGTGCGCCGACCATGCCGGTGAAGCGGACTTCGCCGACCAGGGGATGCTCGCCCAGTGCCCGCCAGCGCGCCTCGAGATACGGCCCCGTGTCCTCGCGGCATCGCTCGATGATCTGCTCATCCGCGAGAATTCGCAGGTTCTCGAGCGCCACGGCGGTGCATACCGGATGGCCAGAGTAGGTATAGCCATGCGCCAATTCGCCTCCCTTGTTCTTGAGCACGCTGGCCACGCGATCGTTGAACAGCACGCCTCCCAACGGAATGTAGCCGGAAGTCAGCCCCTTGGCGATAGTCATGATGTCCGGCTGGAAGCCGAAATATTCGCAGCCGAACCACTGGCCCGTGCGGCCGAAGCCGCAGATCACCTCGTCGGAGATCAGCAGCACGTCATACCGGCGGCAGATGCGCTCGATCTCCGGCCAATAGCTCATGGGCGGGATCCAGACGCCGATGGCACCCATGATCGGCTCGCCGATGAAGGCCGCGACCCGCTCGGGGCCGAGTTCGAGGATCTTCTCCTCCAGGCGCCGGGCGGCCTTGAGCCCATAGTCTTCCGCCGACATGTCGCCGCCGTCGGCGAACCAGAACGGCGGCTCGATGTGGTGGATATCGGGAATTGGCAATCCGCCCTGCTCGTGCATGGACTTCATCCCGCCCAGGCTCGCGCCAGCCACGGTGGAACCGTGATAGCCATTGTGGCGCCCGATGACGATATTCTTCTCCTTCTGCCCCTGCACGGCCCAGAAGTGCCGCACCATGCGCAAGATGGTGTCGTTGGCCTCGGAGCCGGAGTTGGCGAAGAACGCGTGGTTGAGATCGCCCGGCGCGAGTTCGGCGAGCCGGGCCGCCAGCCGGATCGTGGGTTCGGTGGTGCACTTGAAGAAGCTGTTGTAGTAGGCCAGCTGCTCCATCTGCCGGGCCGCCGCCGCGGCCAGTTCCCGCCGCCCGTAGCCGATGCTGACGCACCACAGCCCGGCGAAGGCATCGAGCAGCCGATTGCCCTGGTCATCCCAGACGTATACGCCCTCCCCGCGGGTCAGGATGCGCGTGCCCTGTCCGGCCAGCTCGGCATTGTTGGTGAATGGGTGCAGGTGATGCGCCGCATCCAGCGCCTGCAATTGCCCATGATCCAGATGCTGCAGCATGTTCTGTTCTCCCCGGTTGGCTCCGGCCAGCCTCGATTGGCCGGACTTAGACGTTCAGCAGCAGGAACTCTCGCTCCCAGGAGCTGATCACGCGGAAAAAGGTCTCGTATTCCTTGCGCTTGACCGCGATGTAGGCCGTCACGAAACGCTGCCCGAAGATCTCCTTCAGGGGTTCGCAGGCGCCCAGCATCTCCAGCGCGCTCTCCAGCGAGCGCGGCAGATCGTACCCTTGCAGTAGCGCATCGGAGTCGGTTGGTTCGGTGGCGGGCAGCTGCTGCACGAGGCCGAGGTAGCCGCACGCCAGGTTGGCTGCGATCGCGAGATACGGATTGGCGTCTGAACCGGCGAAACGACATTCGACGCGCGTGTTCTCCGGGGTATCCATGGGCACCCGGAGCCCACAGGTCCGGTTGTCGTAGCCCCAGGCGATGTTGATCGGGGAGGCATCCCCGTACAGGAGGCGCCGATAGGAATTCACGTTCGGCGCCTGCAATGCATAGGCGCTGGGCGCATATTTCTGGACTCCCCCCAGGAAGTGGAAGAAGCGCTCGTCGTGCTGGCCCTTGCGCGCCCCGGCGAATGCGTTCTTGCCGGTCTCGGCATCCACCAGGCTGATGTGCACATGCATTGAACTGCCGGGCTCGTGCTCCATCGGCTTGGCGAGAAACGTGGCATAGATGCCGTGCCGCAACGCCATCTCGCGCATCATGCGCTTGAACAGGAACACCTGGTCGGCCCGCGACATCGGATCGGCATGCTGGAAGTTGACCTCCAGCTGGGCGGCGCCACTCTCGTGCACCAGGGCGTCGACGTCCAGGCCCATGGCCTCGCATGCGTCGTACATGTCGTCGAGCAGCGGATCGAACTCGTTGACGGCATCGATGGAAAACGATTGCCGTGCCGTCTCTGGCCGGCCCGAGCGTCCCGCCGGCGGTTGCAGCGGAATATCCGGATCGGTGTTGCGCTGGACAAGGAAGAACTCCAGCTCCGGCGCCACCACCGGTTGCAGCCCGATGTCCTCGTAAAGGCGCAACACGCGTCCCAGCACGTTGCGCGGGGCCAGTGCGTGCGGCGTACCGTCACTGGTGAAGCAGTCATGGATGATCTGGGCCGTGGGATCAGTGGCCCACGGCACCATGCAGACCGTAGCCGGATCGGGCCGGAGCCGCATGTCGGCATCCTTGGGCGACACCAGTTCATGGTATTCGTCCGGGAAATCACCGGTGACGGTGGTCACGAAGATGACCTCCGGCAGGCGGGTACCGTAATCGTGGGAAAACTTGTCGGCCGGCACGATCTTGCCGCGTGCATTGCCGGTGAGGTCCGGTACCAGGCATTCGACTTCGGTAATCCTGCGGGCCTTGAGCCAGGCCATCAAAGCATCCGACTTGCCCATGATGCGGGACACCGTCGCGGGTGCGCGTGCCGATTTCGCGGCGGTGCTCGCGCTACGCTTCCTGCCGGGTTTCTTTTTTCGAATTGACATGAACTTCAGCTCCGCTTGCTGGCACGCTCGCGGCACGCTGCCCCAAAGGCCTTGAATATTTCGAGGTAAAACGGGTTCTGCGTCACCTGCCACTCGGGATGCCACTGCACACCGAGCAGGAAACGGTCTTGACGGTCAAGGCGCGCGGCCTCGATGAGTCCATCCGGCGCGCGGGCCTCGGCAACCAGGCCGGGTGCCAGCTGCCGGATGCCCTGGCCATGCAGGGAATTGACCATCGCCTCGGCGCCGCCATGGACATGCGCCAGTAGGCCGCCGGGCTCGAGCCGCACCGCATGCGCCGGGCCGTATTGCTCAGCCAGCGAAACACCGGCGCCTTCACGGTGATCGTGGAAATCGGGCGTCTCGTGGACCTTCTGGTAAAGCGTGCCACCCAACGCCACGTTCACTTCCTGGAAGCCGCGGCATAACGCCAGCACCGGCCGGTCCATCTCGATTGCCAGCGCCACCAGCGGCAGGGTCGTCGCGTCGCGATGCGGGTCGTGCTCGTTGCCCTCCCAGCTCGGTTCGTCGCTGTAGTGATGCGGCTCGATATTGCTGACGGCGCCGGTCAGAATGACGCCATCGAGCCGCTCGAGCATCGCTTCGAGCGGCACGTCGCCGCCGATTGCCGGGATCAGGAGCGGCACGAGCCCGCCACCTTCCACGGCCGCGCGAATGTACTTTTCGCCCACCGCATGGAACGGGTGCGGGCCAATGTACTTGCGATCCGCGGGCAGACCGACGAAGGCGGGACGACTCATGCGGGGGTGCTTTGTAGAGTTATTCGCGTCCAACCCTAACCCGGCTGTTTGATTTTATCAACGCCTCGGTGGATCATTTTAGTCGCAAGGCAGGAAGCCGAATTCCCGTTGCGGCTCGCGGTCAAAGGATAATGAGGGTTCCAGGACCCGCGGCAAAGCTTCCCCGGAACGAAGGGCCGTTGAAAATATTTAACGCTGGATGATTCCCTCTGCTAGTATTACGAGCGCAACACCTGGGCCAGACGATGTGTCTATGAAGCTGCACTCACTCCCTTCCGACGATGCCGCCGTGCTGGACGCGATGCCCGATTGCCGGGCCGTCGACCTGTTGCTGCCAGACTGCAACGGCCTGCTGCGCGGCAAGCGCGTCACGCGAGAGGCGCTGGTCAAGGTGTACCAGGATGGCGTCTGCCTGCCCATGTCGCTCATTGCCACCGATATCAACGGCAACACCGTCGAAGAAACCGGGCTGGGATACGACATCGGCGACGAGGACCGCATCTGCCGCCCCGTCGCGGGCAGCCTGAGGCCGGTGCCATGGCAGGACAAGCCCATGGCACAGTGCCTGCTGGAAATGGAGGACGGTCACGGCGACCTCTTCCCGGGCAGCCCCAGGGAGGTGCTGAAACGGGTGCTCAGTCGCTATACCGCCCGCGGGCTCACGCCGGTCGTCGCGGTGGAACTGGAGTTCTACCTGTTCGACCGGACGCTCGGCGCGGACGGACGGCCGCGAACCGCGATCAATCCAGCCACCCGCATGCGCGACAATTCCACGCAGGTGTATTACATGCAGGACCTGGTCGATCACCAGGGCTTTCTGGACGCCGTCGCGGCCGCCTGCGAGGCGCAGTCGATTCCTGCCGATACCGCAGTCGCGGAGTACGCACCGGGACAGTTCGAGATCAACTTGCGCCATCGTCCGGACGCCCTGCTTGCGTGCGACGATGCCATCTACCTGAAACGTGCGGTCAAGGCGATCGCCGGACAGCACGGCATGCTCGCGAGTTTCATGGCCAAGCCGGTCACCGGCCAGTCGGGCAGCGGCGCCCACCTGCACGTCAGCGTGCTCGACCGGGCAGGCAACAACATTTTCGCCAGCGAGGCGAGCGCGCCCTGCGCTGCGCTGCGCCATGCCATCGGCGGCCTGCAGGCGACCCGAGCGGACTGCATGTTGCTGTTCGCTCCGCATGCCAACAGCTATCGCCGCTTCGTGCCGGGTGCCTTTGTACCGCTGAGCGACACCTGGGGATTCAACAACCGGACTGTCGCAATGCGCATCCCATACAGCAATGGCGCCAACACCCGGATCGAGCATCGCATTGCGGGGGCCGACAGCAATCCCTACCTGCTCGCGGCCGGCGTGCTCGCGGGCATGCTGCACGGCATCGAGCAGCAGCTCGAATCCGGCGCGCCCGTGGTAGGCAATGCCTACGAGCAGACTGGCGCCGTGGACATGTACTGGCGGGATGCCATCCGCGACTTCCAGGCGAGCGAGTTCGTCGCCAGCGCCTTAGGGACCCGGTTCCGACATATCTTCGGGCAGCAGAAGCTGAAGGAAATGAAGGACTTCCACCGCGAGATCGGCAGCACCGATATCGACTGGTACCTGCGCCAGGTCTGACCCCACCGGAGAGACAACCGATGCCCCCTCGCCGCCCGCCCGATTCCTGGTACGAGGCGACCGCGAATCCCGCCCCGGACCGGCCCTCGCTGCACGGCCGGCACACCGCCGACGTGTGCGTGCTGGGCGCCGGGTTCGCCGGCCTCAGCGCGGCCCTGGAGCTGGCGGATGCCGGCTACCGGGTGATCGTCCTGGAAGCCGGGCACGTCGGCTGTGGGGCGTCGGGCCGCAACGGCGGACAGGCCCTGACCGGATACGGCTGCAGCGAGGACAAGATCGAGAAGCTGCTCGGCCCGGACGATGCGCGCCTCCTGTTCCGCTGGTCGCTGGATGGGCTGCGCCTGATACGGGAGCGGATCGCCCGGTACAGCATTGACTGCGACTGGCGCGACGGGCAGGCGCACGTGGCCATCAAGCCGCGGCACGTCAACGAGCTCAAGGCCTGGCAGCAGCACCTCGCCGAGCGCTACGACTATCCGCTCGAGTGGTGGGACCAGGCCCAACTGCGCACGGTGCTCGACAGCGAGCACTACATCGGCGCGCTGTACGACCCGGGTGTCGGCCACCTGCATACCCTGAATTACCTGCTGGGACTGGCCAGCGTCGCGACGGACAAGGGCGCGATGATCTTCGAGCACAGCGCCGTGCTGAAGATGGATCGCGGCCCCCGCCCCATCCTTTACACCGCGCAAGGCGAAGTGGAGTGCGAGTTCGTGGTGCTGGCGGGGAATGTGCTGGTCCGCGGCATCGCCCCGGAACTGGACCGCCGCATCATGCCGGTCGCGACCTATATCGGCGCCACACCCTCGCTCGGGGCGGAACGGGCAACGCGGCTCATCCGCAACGGGATGGCGGTTGCGGACACGAACTGGGCGCTCGATTACTTCCGGCTCAGCGCCGATCACCGCCTGTTGTTCGGCGGCCGGGCGAGCTATTCCAACCTCACGCCTCCGAACCTCCGCAGCGTCATGACCCGGCGCATGACGCGGGTGTTTCCGCAGCTCCGCGGCATCGGCTTTGACTATCTGTGGGGCGGCGTGCTCGATATCAGCATGAACCGCGCGCCGCACTGGGGACGGCTCGAGCGCAACGTGTTCTTCGCCCAGGGCTTTTCCGGTCACGGGGTCGCGGCCGCCGGCCTGGCCGGCTTCATCCTGGCCGAGGCCATCCGCGGCCAGGCCGAGCGTCTCGAGGTCTTCGAGCGCATCCGTCACCATCCGTTCCCGGGCGGACGGGCCCTGAGAACGCCGCTGCTGGTCGCCGCCATGGCCTGGTTCAAGTTGCGCGACGCGCTCTGGTAGCGAGTTCGCACGGCGCCGCAATCCGGTGGCCGCGGTGTAACATATCGGTCGCATGAATCGGGAGCCGGTCATCGTGGGCCTGTCCGGGGGCGTGGACTCCTCCGTGGCCGCCCTGCGCCTGCTCGAGGCCGGCTACGCTGTGCAGGGCCTGTTCATGAGCAACTGGGCCGAGGATGAGGAAGGCTACTGCCAGTCCGCCGAGGATTTCCAGGCAGCCCGCGACGCCTGCGAACGCCTCGGCATCCCGCTGCACTACGTCGATTTCTCCCGCGAGTACCGCGAGCAGGTGTTCCAGGCCTTCCTGGACGGTTACCGGGCGGGCGTCACCCCCAACCCGGACGTGCTCTGCAACCGCGAGATCAAGTTCGGCAGCTTCCTGCAGCACGCCCTGCGCCTCGGCGCGGAGCTCATTGCGACCGGTCATTACGCCCGCACCGACGGGCACGGGCGCCTCTTGCGCGCGGCGGATGCGGGCAAGGACCAGACCTATTTCCTGCACGCCGTCTCCCGGGATGCGCTGCGCAGGACGCTGTTCCCGCTCGGGGCGCTGCTCAAGCGCGAGGTCCGCGCGATCGCCAAGGCCAATGGCCTGTCGAACCACGACCGCAAGGACAGCACGGGCATCTGTTTCATCGGCGAGCGCCCGTTCGCGGAGTTCCTCGGGCGCTACCTGGACGACGAACCCGGGGAGATCGAGGACCCCGCAGGGCGCCGCCTCGGGCAGCACGACGGGCTGAGCCGTTACACCCTCGGCCAGCGGCAGGGACTGCGTGTCGGGGGGGTCGCGGGCGCCGGCGATGCCCCCTGGTATGTCGCCGGCAAAGATCGGGTGCGCAATGTCCTCCTCGTGGTCCAGGGCCACGACCATCCCGGGCTGTTCAGCGACCGCCTGACGGCGATCGAGGCGCACTGGATCGAGGGCGCACCGCCGACGTTGCCGCTCGCGTGCACGGCGCGGACCCGCCACCGCCAGCCGGACCAGCCCTGCCAGGTCGAGGCTGCCGGGGGCGGGCGTCTCACGGTGCGCTTCGACAGCCCCCAGCGGGCCCTCACACCGGGACAGTTCGTGGTGTTCTACGCGGGCGAACTCTGTCTCGGTGGGGCGACCATCGAGCAGGTGGCGCCCGCGCTCGGGACAACCGCATCAAGCCGCCGCGCCGTCTCAGCCTGAGCCGGTTCCGCTATAATCTAGCCTCACCTGGCGGATCCGCACGACCGGCCCGCCCCCAAGCCATCCCGGAGGAATCATGAAGGACTCGGTCGACGCGCGTTCCGCGCTCAAGGTCAACGGCAAGGAATATGGCATCTGGTCGCTGGAGAGCCTCGGCAAGGAGAAGGTGGCCCGGCTGCCCTACTCGCTGCGCATCCTGCTCGAGAACCTGCTGCGCCACGAAGACGGGGTCAACGTAACGCGCAAGGACATCGCCGCGCTGCTCGACTGGGACCCGCGGGCGGAGCCCGACACCGAGATCGCTTTCACGCCCGCGCGCGTCATCCTGCAGGACTTCACCGGCGTGCCGGCCGTCGTCGACCTGGCCGCGATGCGTGATGCCGTCGTCAAGCTCGGCGGCCGCGCCGAGGCCATCAACCCGCTGTCTCCCGCGGAACTGGTCATCGACCATTCCGTGCAGGTGGATTCCTTCGGGGCGATGGATTCCCTGCAGAAGAACAACGAGATCGAGTTCGGTCGCAACAAGGAGCGTTACAGCTTCCTGCGCTGGGGCCAGAACGCGTTCGACAACTTCAAGGTCGTACCCCCGAATACCGGCATCGTGCACCAGGTGAATCTCGAGTTTCTCGCGCGCGTCGTGTTCGACATGGAGAAGGACGGCCAGACCCTCGCCTACCCGGACACGCTGGTCGGCACCGATTCCCACACCACGATGATCAACGGCCTGGGCGTGCTCGGCTGGGGCGTCGGCGGCATCGAGGCCGAGGCCGCCATGCTCGGCCAGCCCGTGACCATGCTGATCCCGCAGGTGATCGGCTTCCGCCTCAAGGGCCGCCTCGCCGAGGGCGCGACCGCGACCGACCTCGTGCTGACCGTCACCGAGATGCTGCGCAAGAAGGGCGTGGTCGGCAAGTTCGTCGAGTTCTTCGGCGACGGGCTGTCGAACCTGCCGCTCGCCGATCGCGCGACCCTCGGCAACATGTCGCCGGAGTTCGGCAGCACCTGTGCGATCTTCCCGATCGACGCCGAGACGATCCGCTACCTCAAGCTCTCCGGGCGCAGCGAGGAACGCATTGCGCTGGTCGAGGCCTATGCGAAGGTGCAGGGCCTGTGGCGTGAGGACGGCCAGGTCGAGGCGGAGTACACCGACATCCTCGAGCTGGACCTGTCGGATATCAAGCCGAGCATCGCGGGGCCGAAGCGCCCGCAGGACCGGATCCTGCTCAGCGCTGCGAAGCACACGTTCCTGAAGCATCTGCAGCCCATCCTGGCGGAACGCGCCAATGACAAGGGACTCGCCGAGGCACGGTTCGAGACCGAGGGCGGAGACGCCTCCATAGGCAATGTCGCCTCGGCATCGGCCCCCGGGCTCGGCAAAGTGTCCCGCGACGGAAACGAGTTCGTGGTCCGCGATGGCGCGGTGGTGATCGCGGCCATCACCAGCTGCACGAACACCTCCAACCCGGCAGTGATGCTCGCGGCCGGCTTGCTGGCCAGGAACGCGGCGGCCCGGGGTCTCAAGGTCAAGCCGTGGGTGAAGACCAGCCTCGCGCCCGGCTCCCGGGTCGTGACGGAATACCTGAAGAAGGCGGGTTTGCTCGACGACCTGGAAGCGCTCGGCTTTAACGTGGTGGGCTACGGTTGCACCACGTGCATCGGCAATTCCGGGCCGCTGCCGGAGGACATCGCCGACACGATCACGCAGCACGATATCGTCGGCACCTCCGTGCTCTCAGGCAATCGCAACTTCGAGGGCCGTATCCATCCGCTGGTGAGGATGAACTTCCTGGCCTCCCCGCCGCTGGTGGTGGCCTACGCGTTGGCGGGCAACCTCGATGTGGATCTCCTCAATGAGCCCCTCGGTGAAGACGCCGACGGCCAGCCGGTCTACCTGAAAGACGTGTGGCCGAGCTCGCATGAAATCCAGGAGACGGTCATGCGCACGCTGGATTCGGGCATGTTCCGCGGCAGTTACGGCGGCGTCTTCGACGGCGACAAGAACTGGCAGGGCCTGTCGGTGCCCGAGGGCGAGATCTACGACTGGCCCCAGGATTCGACCTACGTCCGTAACCCGCCCTACTTCGAGGGCATGCAGATGGCCCCGGAGCCGCTCAGGCAGATTGCCGGCGCGCGCGTTCTCGCGGTGCTCGGCGACTCCGTGACGACCGACCACATCTCGCCGGCAGGCAGCATCGCCTCGAACAGCCCGGCGGCGAAGTACCTGGTGGGCCAGGGCGTGGATCCGGAGGACTTCAACTCCTATGGTTCCCGGCGCGGCAACCACGAGGTCATGATGCGCGGCACCTTTGCGAACATCCGCCTGCGCAACCGGCTGGCCGGGGGGGTCGAGGGTGGGTGGACGAAATTCCTGCCCACGGGCGAGATCATGTCGATCTACGACGCCGCGATGCGCTACCAGCAGGACGGCACGCCGCTGGTGATCCTCGCAGGCAAGGAATACGGTTCCGGGTCGTCGCGCGACTGGGCGGCCAAGGGCACGAAGCTCCTCGGCGTGCAGGCCGTGATCGCGGAGAGCTACGAGCGTATCCATCGTTCGAACCTGATCGGGATGGGCGTGCTTCCTCTGCAGTTCCGGGAAGGCGAGAGCGCGGCTTCGCTCGGCCTGGACGGCACGGAAACGTTCACCATCGACGGGCTCGGCGACGGCGAGGCGCGCGAGGTGACCGTGACGGCGGCGCGCGAGAGTGGCGACCCCATCGTGTTTACTGCCCGCGTGCGCATCGACACGCCGAAGGAGCGCGAGTACTACCAGCACGGCGGCATCCTGCACTACGTGCTGCGCCAACTCGCTGGCGCTGACCAGGCGGCCTGAGGCCGGGACGCCGATGGCGTCCCCGGAAATCCCGTCCGGCCTGCTGGAGTCCCTCCGGCAGGCCGGACGGGTTGTATTCCTGACCGGGTCAGGGGTCTCGGCCGAAAGCGGTGTCCCCACCTTCCGCGACGAGATGACCGGCCTGTGGGCGCGGTATCGCCCCGAGGAACTCGCGACCCCGGAGGCCTTCAGGCGCGACCCGGACCTCGTCTGGGCCTGGTATCGCGAGCGGCGGCGCCACGTCGCCGCGGCGCAGCCCAATGGCGCCCACTATGCGATCGCGCAACTGCAGGCGCGCCTGGCCGGTGCGGTGCTCGTGACACAGAACGTGGACGGCCTTCACCAGCGCGCGGGGAGCCGCGACGTGATCGAGTTCCACGGCAACCTGTTCCGGAATCGCTGCCGCGACTGCGGCCATGAAATGCTGCACCCGGACCCCGAACTCGAATCTCCACCCGCCTGTCCCCGCTGCAACCAGCGCATGGGGCCGGGCGTGGTCTGGTTCGGCGAGGCGATTCCCGAGGAGGCATTGAAGATGGCGTGGCGCTACGCCGCGGCCGCGGACGTGTTCTTCTCCATCGGCACGTCCGGGCGGGTGTACCCGGCGGCGCAGCTGGTGGAAGTCGCGCGCTGGTCCGGGGCCGTGATTGTCGAAGCCAATACTCATCCGACGCCCTTGAGCGAGTCTGCCGACTACGTCTTGCGTGGTCCGGCGGGCACGACCTTGCCACGGCTGGTCGAGCGCCTCGGCGCATGAAGTCGGGCTTACGCGCCGCGCTCGGCCCGGGCCTGGCTGGCCTGGCTACTGCTCGGCTGACTGCTGGCGCGTCGCATGCCTTGCCACGTCTTGCCAGTCGCTGTCGCGCAGCCCTGCAACCAGCACCAGCCCGGACGTCGAGCGCAGTCCCCAGGAGCTTTTCATGGGGAACCTGTCTATCTGCGCACGCCCTAATTTAGAAAACTTTTTGCGCATCAGGCCGCATCGAGCAATAATCGACCGCTCGGGAGTGCAAACCGCCTCCCCTCCCGCTACCCCAATGAAATCGCGCGCACGCGGTGCGCCGGAGGATGACCTTGGATCGACGTGAATTTCTGGCCTATACCGGCCTCGGCATGACAAGCCTGGTGCTGCCTCCGTTCATGGGCCGCGCCATCGCCGCCGAGGAACTGCTCTCCATCCTCGATCCGGCCCTTAAGAAGCACCTCGCGGATGCGGCCCTCGCCGCGGCTCGCGAGGCGGGCGCCAGCTACTGTGACGTGAGGATCGGGCGTTATCTGCGACAGTTCATCGTCACGCGCGAGGCGAACGTGCAGAACGTGACGAATACCGAGTCCACCGGAGTCGGCGTCCGCACGCTCGTCGATGGCACCTGGGGGTTCGCCGCCACCAGCAGCCTCGATCTCGACAGCGTGGCCGGCGCGGCGCGCCAGGCGGCGGCGATCGCCAAGGCCAACTCGAAGGCGCAGAGCTCGCGCGTGGTGATGGCCGCCAACAAGGGCGTCGGCGAGGTGTCATGGCAGACCCCGGTGCGCAAGAACTCGATGGCCGTGCCGATCAAGGAAAAGGTCGACATGCTGCTGGACGTGAACGCCGCCGCCATGGACGCCGGCGCCAGCTTCGTGACATCCACGCTGTTCCTGGTCAACGAGCAGAAGTACTTCGCCTCCAGCGAGGGGAGCTATATCGACCAGGACGTGCATCGCATCTGGGCGCCCCTCTCGGCGACCGCGGTCGACAAGGAGTCCGGCAGGTTTCGCAGCCGCGCCGGCCTGTCCTCACCGATGGGCATGGGCTACGAATACCTCGACGGCGGCACCGCCGGGAGGGTGCAGCTGCCCGCGGATGTCGTCTGCTACGCCGGCAGCTACGACATGCGCAGCGATGCCATCGCTGCCGCAAAGCATGCGCAGGAGAAGCTCAAGGCGCCATCGGTCGCGCCGGGACGGTACGACCTCGTGCTTGATCCCTCGCACACCTGGCTCACGATCCACGAGTCTGTCGGCCACCCACTGGAACTCGACCGTGTGCTGGGCTTCGAGGCGAACTTCGCCGGCACCAGCTTTGCCACGCTGGAGAAGCGCAAGGAACGCTTCCAGTACGGCAGCGAGCGTGTCACGTTGTTCGCCGACAAGATCCAGCCCACCAGCCTGGGCGCAGTGGCCTTCGACGACGAGGGCATCCGCACCAAGCGCTGGGACCTGGTGAAGAACGGCAAGCTCTTGAATTTTATGGCCACGCGCGACGAGGTCCACATCCTCGGCGAGGATGAATCGCACGGCTGCAGTTATGCCGACTCCTGGTCGAGCGTGCAGTTCATGCGCATGCCCAACGTCTCGCTGGAGCCAGGCAAGGAGCCGCTCACGCCGGAGGAAATGATCGCGCAGGTCGAGAACGGCATCTGGATCGTCGGTAACGGCTCGTTCTCGATCGACCAGCAGCGCTACAACGCCCAGTTCGGCGGCCAGCTGTTCTACGAGATCAAGGACGGCAAGGTGACGCGCATGCTCGAGGACGTGGCCTACCAGATGCGCACGCCGGAATTCTGGAATGCGTGCGCGGCGATCTGCGACGAGCGTGACTACCGCCTGGGCGGCTCGTTCTTCGATGGCAAGGGTCAGCCCGCGCAGTCTTCGGCGGTATCGCACGGCTCCAGCACCGCGCGCTTTGACGCACAGAACGTAATCAACACCGCGCGCAGCATCGGTTGAGGGGAAACGAAACGATGAGCATCCTGACCGAAAAACAAGCCAAGGCCATTCTGGACAAGGTTATCGCCTTGTCCGAGGCGGACGAGATCACCGCCTCCCTGACGGGCTCGAAGGCGGGCAATATCCGCTTCGCGCTCAACAACATCAGCACCAGCGGCATGATCGACGACGTGGTCCTTGCCGTGACCTCGTCGTTCGGCACGCGCAGCGGCAGCACCACCATCAACCAGTTCGACGACGCGTCGCTGGAGCGCGCGGTGCGGCGTTCGGAAGAGCTCGCGCGACTGGCGCCCGAGAACCCCGAATTCATGCCGGCGCTTGCGCAGCAGGAGTATCGTGACACCCCGGCGTTCGACCCGAGCATTGCCGACATCACGCCGGAGTTCAGGGCCCGCATGGCGGCGGAATCCATCGGCCCCTGCAAGGAAGACGGCCTGGTCGCCGCCGGCTTCCTGGCGGACACCGTGAGTTTTTCGGCGATCGCGAGCAGCAAGGGCAATTTCGGTTATGCGCGCTCCAGCGTGCTGGACTATACGTGCACCGTGCGTACCGAGGACGGTACGGGCTCCGGATGGGTCGGCAGCAACGTCGCCAGGACGGGCCAGTTCAACGCGGGACGCAGCATTCGCACCGCGATCGCCAAGGCCAAGGGCTCGGTGGATGCGCGGGCGCTGGAGCCCGGCAAGTACACGGTGATCCTGGAGCCGGCTGCGGCGGCCGGCCTGGTCACCTTCATGATGTCCGGCTTCGACGCACGCCTGGCCGATGAGGGCCGCAGCTTCCTCAGCCAGCGCGGCGGCCGCAATCGGGTCGGCGAGCAGCTGTTCGACAAGCGGGTCAACATCTTTGCCGATCCGGCGGACCCGGACGTGCCCGTGCCCGGCTGGGACGCCGAGGGCCTGCCGCGTGACCGGCTGGTGTACGTCGAGGACGGCAAGGTGCGTGGGCTGCGTTACTCGCGCTTCTGGGCCAAGCGGCAGGAAGTGGAGCCGACGGGGCAGCCCGCCAACCTGATTCTGACAGGCGGCGACAAGTCCACTGCGGAACTCGTGGCCTCCACCGAGCGCGGCGTCCTGGTCAGCCGAACCTGGTACATCCGCCTCGTGGACCCCCAGACGATGCTGCTCACCGGCCTGACGCGCGACGGCACCTTCTACATTGAGAACGGCGAAATCAAGTATCCGATCAAGAACTTTCGCTTCAACGAGTCGCCGGTCATCATGCTGAACAACGTCGAGGAATTTGGGCGGCCCATCCGCGTGTCCTCCGGGGGGGGCGGCGCGTTCAGCACCCTGGTGATGATTCCGCCGATGAAGCTGCGCGATTTCACCTTCACGTCGTTGTCCGACGCCGTATGAGGAAAATCCGGCCGCCACGACAGCGTGCCGGGACGGCCGGCATCCGCGAATGAAAGCGCCAGGCTCCCCTGCTCGTCGTCGCGCCCTCCGCCTGCTGGCCCAGGGAATCGCCGGGTTCGCGCTGGCCCCGCTCGCGGCCCGGAGCCAGCAGCCCGATCCGGCGTTCGATTTCCATTTCACCCGGCTGATGTACGAGTCGGGGAACTGGGAGGTGGACCAGCGCATGCCGTCCAACATGATCACTTCGCTAATCGACCACACGACGCTGCGGGTCGATCCTCGGGAACACGTGGTGGCATTGGCCGACCCGGCGATGTTGTCGGCGCCCTTCTGCTATCTGGCGGGGCACAAGCTGGTGCAGTTCAATGCCGACGAGCGGCGTAACTTCCAGCGCTATGTACGGCGTGGCGGCTTCGTATTCGTGGACGACTGCAACCATGACATCGACGGGCTGTTTGCGAAGTCCTTCGAGGCCCAGATGGCCGAGATCTTCGGCGAGGATGCGCTGGCCCGGCTGCCCAACGACCACCCGCTGTATTCGAGCTTCTTCGAGTTCGACGGCCCGCCGACGACGAGCTTCGAGCTCAACGGCTGGGGCGACGACCTGGTGCACGACTATCTCAAGGGCATCCATGTCGATGGCCGCCTGAGCGTGCTCTACAGCAACAAGGACTACGGCTGCGAATGGGACTACGACTGGCGCAACAAGCGCTTCCTGGCCGAGGACAACACCCGCTTCGCCGTCAACATCGTGATGTACGCCCTCAACGCTTAATACTCCGCCCTGCCAGTGGACACTCCATGATCGACATGCCCAGATTCCCGACCGAAGCCGACGTCCAGGCCCGCCTCCTGCGCCTCGCCGACCTCAGGCAGGCCATTGCACGGGCCGTCGTGGGCCAGGACGAGGTGGTGGAGCAGTTGCTCATCGGCCTCCTGGCGGGCGGGCATTGCCTGCTCGAGGGCGTGCCCGGACTCGGCAAGACATTGCTGGTCCGCTCGCTCGGCCAGGCGCTGGCGCTGGAGTTTCGCCGCATCCAGTTCACGCCGGACCTGATGCCGTCGGACATCATCGGCACGGAGATTCTTGAGGAGGATCACGGCACCGGCAGGCGCGTGTTCAAGTTCCAGCGTGGGCCGGTGTTCACCAACCTGCTGCTGGCCGACGAGCTCAATCGCACCCCGCCCAAGACCCAGGCCGCGCTGCTGGAAGCCATGCAGGAACACACCGTCAGCTATGCCGGCGAGACGCATCCCCTGCCCGAGCCGTTCTTCGTGCTCGCCACGCAGAACCCCATCGAGCAGGCCGGCACCTATCCGCTCCCCGAGGCCCAGCTCGATCGCTTCCTGCTCCACGTGCGCGTCTCCTACCCGAGCGAGGCCGAGGAACGCGCCATCATCGAGCAGACCACCGGCAGCCGGGAGACCCCGGTGCCGGAAGTGATGGATGCCGCGGAGGTGTTGGCGCTGCAGCGGCTGACGCGCGAGGTGCACGTGGGCGAAGACCTGCTGGCGTGGATCACCCGCCTGGTCCGGGCCACGCGCCCGCAGTCCGGCGCCCCGGATGCGGTCCGGCAATGGGTCACGTGGGGCGCGGGGCCGCGTGCAGGGCAGTCGCTCGTGCTCGCCTCGCGTGCACGTGCCCTGCTGCGCGGCCGGTTTGCGGCCACGCGCGAGGACGTGATGGTGCTTGCCGGGCCGGTGCTGCGGCATCGCCTGTTGCTGTCGTTCACGGCGGAGGCGGAGCAGAAGTCGCCGGATGACGTCGTCGAGGCGCTGCTGCGCGCCGTGCCGTTTCCGGCCTGAGGCCGGATCGCTGGCCATGAGCGATGTTGGCGCCCGCTTCATGCCGCCCGAGTTACGTGAGGCGCTGCCGGGGCTGCGCCTGGCGTCGCGCAGGCCCGCACGGGCGCGGGGCATCGGGCAGCACCCCAGCCGCAGCCGCGGCGAGGGCCTGGAGTTCTCCGAGTACCGCACCTATGAACCCGGCGACGACCTGCGCCGTATCGACTGGAAGCTGTACGCGCGCTCGGACCGTTACTTCGTGCGAGAGGCGGAGCGTGAAAGTCCGCTGACGCTCTGGCTCTTGGTGGACGCGTCCGCGTCTATGGAGCAGTCGGATGCCGCGCGGCCGCGCTGGACCCGGCTCGACGCGGCGCGCGCGCTGGCGGCCGCCTGCGTCGCGCTGGCGCTGCGGCAAGGCGATCGCTTCGGCCTGGCGACGGTCGCCGCGGGCCGGCTGGAAATCGTGCCCGCCGGCAGCGGCTTGCGCCAGCGTGACCGCTGCCACCTTGCACTGCATCGCCTGCAGGCGGGCGGCCCATGGCCCGACGAGGCCGGGTTGCGCCCCCTGTGGGAACGGGTCGGTGCAGGTGACCTGCTGCTCATGTTGGGCGACCACTTCGAGGCGGCCGGCGTGGCCCTGCTGGAACGACTGGCCGCGGCGGGGCGAGACGTGTCCAGCGTGCAGATCCTGACCGCCGAGGAACGCGATTTCCCATTCACGGGGGGCTACCGGTTCCGGGATGTCGAGAGCGGCGCCGAGCTTTTGACCGACGCGGCCGCGGCGCGCGCGGGATTTCTCGAGGACTTCCGTATCGCGCGGCTGCAATTGGCGGCGCGCCTGGCCGCCGCGGGGATCGGCCATGCCACGCATGTGCTCGACGAACCCCTGGATACGCCGCTGCGACGCCTGTTCCCTGCGCCAAGGCGCTCGGGCGCATGACCTTCGCCCTGTTGTTCCCGGGTGCCTTGGCGGCCCTGGCGGCACTCGGCATCCCGCTGTTGCTCCACCTCGCGCGGCGGGCCGAGCAGCGCCCGCTGGACTTTGCCGCGTTGCGCTGGATTCGCTCGCGACATCGCCCCGCGCGCCGCGTGGTGCTGGAGGAACGGCGGCTGCTCATGCTCCGCCTGCTGCTCCTCGGCCTGGTGGCGCTCTTCCTTGCGGAACCCGTGGTCCGGCCCACGCCCGAGTCCCGGCCATGGGTGGTCGTGGTGCCGGGCGCCGACCCGGCCGAAGTACAGCCCCTGCCCGAGGAAGCGGAATGGCGCTGGCTGGCGCCCGGATTCCCAGCCCTGGGAGCATCCGTATCGGCGCAGCAGCCGGTCTCCAGCCTGTTACGCGAGCTGGATGCCCTGCTGCCCTCCAGTACGCCACTGGTCGTGATCGCGCCATCCGTCCTGCACGGACTCGACGGCGAGCGCGTCAGTCTCGGGCGGGACGTCGACTGGCGCACGGTACCGGTGACCGCATCCGTGCCGGCGGGCACCCGCATGCCGGCCCCGCGGCTGGCGCTGCGGCATGCGGACGAACGCGGCGCGGTGGCGGGTTACCTGCGTGCGGTGGTCGCGGCCTGGCGCTTGCGGGACAGAGATGCCGTCGCTCCCGATGTCGCCGCAGCACTGCGGGTTCCCGGGCCGGAGATCGACACGCTGTTCTGGTTGCAGCCCGGCAACGTCCCCGAGGCGGTGCGCGAGTGGACCGAAGCCGGACGCACGCTGGTCGTGGAGCCTCCCGCGGTGCTCACGGACGGGCCGGAAGAAACGGCGGTGGCCCTGTGGCGGGCCGCCGATGGCTCGGTCCTGGCGACTGCTCGGCCGCTCGGCGCCGGACGCCTCATCCGCCTGCAGCAGCCGTTGCGTCCAGACACGCTCCCGCAATTGCTTGAGCCGGACTTTCCGGCGGTCCTGCGCGCCCTGCTGCAGCCCGGTCCTGCGCCGGTATCAGCGCCCGCGGAAGCGCAGCGGCCGCTCCGCTCGCCAGTCGATTCGGATGGCCGGTCCAGCCTGGCCGCGCGGTCGCTGCAACCCTGGCTGGCGCTGCTGATCGCGCTGTTGCTGTTGCGGGAACGCTGGCTTGCGACCGCGACCCGCCGATGGACGGCATGAACGCCGGCCTCGCCCGCCTGACGGCGCTGCAGCGCGCCGCGCGCCGGCGTGCGCTCGCCGCGGAAATGCTGCGCGCGACGCCGCCGGGGATGGCGATCGTGTTCGCGACCTTGCGCTGGTCGGGACCGGCCATGGCGACAGGGATTGCGCTGGCGCTCATGGCCGGCCTGCTGTGGCGCCTGCTCCACGTCGCGCGCCGGATCGATCTGCGCTGGGCCACCCGCCGCCTGGACGCGCTCGAACCGGCACTCGAGGACAGCACTGCCCTGCTCGTCCAGGGCGGCGAGTTAAATCCCCTGGAGCGGCTGCAAAGCGCCCGCGTAGCCGCACGACTGGCGACCGGAACCATGCCGGACGTGCGCCCGGCATGGCCGGCGGGCAGCATCGCCGCAGCATCGCTGGCTGCCGTGGCCATCGCGGCACTCGGCCTGGCGTGGCACGGCCCGACCACCGGTGACGGACCCGCTCGCGGCCCGGCGGCGCCGGGTTCGCCGCAAGCCGGCACCGAGACGGGCATCACCGCCAGGGCGCTCGAGGTCATGCCGCCCGCCTACACCGGCCTGGCGATGCGCCGCGAGGATCGGCTCGATACGAGCGCCCCGGCCGGCTCGCGACTGGCGTGGCGGCTCCGCTTCGAGCCACAGCCCGAGGCGGCGTATCTCGCCACGCATGACGGCCGCCGCATTCCGTTACGGCGCGAGGACGCCGACTGGCTCGCCGAACACGTGCTGGAGGCCTCGCTGCTTTACCGCGTTATCGTGGCGGGCGCGCCACCGGTCGATCCCCGCCTGCACCGGCTCGACGCCGTCACGGACCAGCCACCCCGGGTGGCCGTGCTGGAGCCGGAGCAGAATGTGGTGTTCGCCGAGCCCGGGCAGCGTGAGTGGACCGTGATTTTCGAGGCGCTTGACGATTACGGGCTCGGTGCTTCCCAGCTGCTGTTGACGTTGGCCCAGGGCAGCGGTGAGCTGGTTGATTTCACGCAGGTCCGGCGCGATGTCGAGGGAGAAGGCGATGTGCTCCAGCGCCGCTATGTGTCAGTGCTGGACCTCGAAGCGCTCGGCATTGGGCCCGGAGACGACCTGGTCGTGCAACTCGAGGTCGTGGACAACAAGGCCCCCGGGCCGCAGGCTTCGCGCAGCGCCAGCGTCGTGCTGCGCTGGCCGCCGCCCGCGATGGGCAACGTCGAAGGCTTCGATGGCCTGATGCAACGCACCCTGCCCGCCTACTTTCGCAGCCAGCGGCAGATCATCATCGACACCGAGCAGCTGCTTGCCGATGCCCCCAGCCTGCCGAAGGCTGAGTTCGTGGCACGTGCCAACGCCATCGGCGTCGACCAGCAGGCGCTCCGGCTGCGTTACGGGCAGTTCATGGGCGAGGAAGCGGAGAGCGGGGAGCTCGGCGCGGAGCATGACGAGCATGACCATCCCGCGACTCCGCCACCCGCGACGCGGCAAGGGCCGGCGCCAAATCCCTTGTTCGCCGACGAGGCAGTGCACCCCGATCGACACGACGATGACGGTGCAGACACGGAGCACGATCATCAGGCCGATCATGGCGCGGTTGGCGAGGCCGACGGTCCGGCAGAAGGCTTCGGCAAGGCCGGTGACGAGTTGGCCCTGTACGGTCATGTCCATGACATCCCGGAGGCTGCCACGCTCCTGGATCCGGAGACTCGCGAGGTGCTGCGCGGCGCCCTGCGCGCCATGTGGGACGCAGAGGGCTACCTGCGCGTGGGCGAGCCGGCGTCCGCCCTGCCCCACGAGCATCGCGCGCTGGCACTGATCAAGGAGGTGCAGCGTGCGGACCGGATCTACCTGGCCCGCGTCGGCCTCGAACTGCCACCCATCGAGGAGTCGCGGCGCTTGACCGGAAAGATCGACGATGTCACCGATCGCCGCGATCCGCTGGCGCCGGCGGCCGACGCGGCCGGGCCGTTGCCGGCCCTCTGGCGCGCCTTGGGTGACCGGGCCGTCAACACCGAGGCGCATGCACTGTTCGACGCGGCCACCCGCTGGATCCTGGCCAACCCTGTGTCCGTGGAAGATCCGCTTGGGTTGATCACCGCAATCGACACGCTCCAGCGCGACCCGGCCTGCGACGCATGTCGCGTACGGCTGCGCAGCGCGTTGTGGCAAGCATTGCCAGTGCCCGCAGCCGGAGTGTTGCGGCGTAGCCAGGTCGATGCGGCCGGCGCTCGTTACTTCGAGGCCCTGGCCACGGGAGCGGATCCATGAACGCCGGCCTTCCGGTGGCGGCCCTGCTGGCTGCGTTACTGGCCGTGGGGGCGCTGGCCGCCACCGTCCGGCTCGGCCTGCGGGCCCACGCGGGATTGCTCCCGCCGAGTCGCGCGGCCCTGATCGCGGCGCTGCAGTGCTGTGCCGCCCTGTTCTTGTACTGGACGCTGCTGCCCCCCGAGACCACGCGTGATGACGGCGTGTTGACCGTGCTGACCGCTGGCGCCGACGGCCGCGGGACGCGAGGTACCGTCGTCGCGCTGCCGGAGTTCCTCGGCCAGGTGGGTGAGCCCGCTCCCGACCTGGCCACCGCGTCGCGCCGCCATCCGGAGGCCACCCGGTTGGAGATCCGGGGCGCAGGATTGACGCCGCGTGATCTCGATGCGGCCCGCGGCTTTGGGGTGCGTTTCCAGCCCACGCCGCCACCCGCCGGACTGACCGAAGTCCACTTGCCCGGGCGCATTACCGCCGGCACGCGCTGGAGCTTGCGGGGCCGCGTCACGGCCCTTCCCGGCGGCCGCGTCGAGCTGCGCGATCCGGCCGGCGTGCGCGTCGGGCAGGCGCTGCTGGACGATAGCGGTGGCTTCGAGTTACCGGTCCTCGCTCGCGCCCCGGGCCCGGTCGAGTTCGAACTGCGCGTGTTCGAAGTCGGCGGCCGCGAGATCGAGCGCGCCACGCTGCCGGTTGCGGCCGTGCCGGGAGCGCGACCGCGGGTGTTGCTGCTGGCCGGGGCACCGAGCGCGGAGCTGCGTTTCCTGCGCCGCTGGGCGGTCGATGCGGGCATCGACCTCGAGACGCGCATCCGCCTCACTCGTGGCGTGAGTCTTGGCACCGAGCCGACGGTCGATGCCGCCACGCTGCGTGACACCGACCTGCTGTTGCTCGATGAGCGAGTCTGGCGGGCGCTGGATGGCGGGCAGCGCGCGCTGATCCGGGATGCAGCTCGGGAAGGACTCGGGGTCATGCTGCGCATTGGTGACGCACTCGACGAGGCCGACCGGGCTTCATTGGCCGAGTTGGGATTCCTGGTCGAGCACACTCAGCTCGACGCGCTGAGCACGAGCCTTTCGCAAGGGACGGACGCCAGTCGTGCCGCAAACGGTGCGGTCACCCTGACGCGACGCCCCGTGTCAGTCTCGGCGGTGGACGGCGCCGTCCTGCTGCGCAGCGCGACCGGTGAGCCGCTGGCGCTATGGCGCAGCACGCACCGTGGCCGGATCGCCCTCTGGTGGCTGGATGACAGCTATCGCCTGGCGCTCGGTGGTGAAGAGGCTGCCTATGCCACGCTCTGGGGTGACGTCGTGGGAACGCTGGGCCGCGCCCGAGAATCGGCGGCACCCGATCCGGGCAAGGATGCCGGCGTCCACCGGCGACGCGTGCTGTGCGGACTGTCTCCGGATGCCCGGGTGCGTGGTCCGTCGGGGCAAGCCGTCGCGCTGGTGGTGCGCGAGGATGGCTGTGCGGGCTACTGGCCTGCGCAGTCCGGCTGGCATGCGCTCGTGCAGGGGGACGACGTGGTGGATTTCCATGTCCGTGGCGACGGCACCAGTCCGGGGCTCGAGGCGGCGCAGCAGCAGGCGGATACCAGGCTGCTCGAGGCGCAGCCTTACGCAAGTGCGGCGGCGAAGCGCGCAGCCGTGCCGGGTTCGCCGTGGCCGTTCTTTATCGGCTGGCTGATTACCGCGGGCCTCCCATGGTGGTTGGAGCGGCGCCATCGTTGGCGCCGGACACAGGCGTAGAGCGCACCTCGTTCCAGGCTAGACGTCGTCGTAACTGACCCAGGCCGGAACCGCGTGCCACGCGTCGCGCAGCCGGGCCTCGAGCGATTCGTAGTCCGGCTGCAGGGTGGCGACGAAGCGCCAGAAAGACTTTGAATGATTCATGTGCCGCGTGTGCGCGAGTTCATGCAGGAACAGGTGCCGCACCAGCGCCGGCTCGAGGAACAGCAGGGCGCAGTTCAGGCTGATCGTCCGGCGCGCGGAGCAGCTGCCCCACCGTGACCGCTGCCGCCGCACCGTGGCGCCGCCGTACTCGAGGCCCGCCTCGGCAGCGACCGTCGCGAGCCAGGGCAGCAGGCTGTCGCGCGCCCGCCCCATCAGCCATTTCCTCAGCCGGTCCCGGCGCCACTGCGCCTCCTCGGGGCCGGCCAGGATCAGCCGGCCGCCGCCGGGCCCTGGGGATGCCTCGAGACGCCCCTTGCCTGGCGAGTATTCCACCTGCCAGCGCTCGTCGAGGGCCGCGAGCCGGATCTCCAGCGGCGGGGCGAAACCGGCGTCACCCTGGAGGGAGCGAAAATGCCCACGCGTCTTCGCGATCCAGCCGGCATGGCTATGGACGAACTGTTCGATGCTGCGCTGGCCGGCGCGCAGCGGTGCAACGACCTCGACGACCCCGTGAGGGAAGACCCGCAGCGCGAGCCTGCGGGCGCGGGCGCTCCGTCGCACCACCACGGCCTCCGCGCTGCCGAACAGCGCCAGCTGGTCGGCCGGCGAACTCACAGGCTCGCGGCGAGCCGTGTCGCCTGGTCAATGGCACGCTTGGCGTCGAGCTCGGCCGCCTCGAGTGCCCCGCCGACGAGGCTCACTGCGACGCCGCTGCTGCCGAGCTCCTCAGCCAGTCCCTTCAGCGGTTCCTGCCCGGCACATATGATCACATTGTCGACTTCGAGCAGGCGCTCGGCCCCGTCGATCTCAATGCGCAGCCCACCCGGCTCGACGCCGAGGTATTTCACCCCGGCAAGCATGTTGACGCCGCGACGCTGCAGGCCGAGCCGATGGGCCCAGCCCGTGGTCTTGCCGAGCCCGCGACCCGGCTTGCCGGTCTTGCGCTGTAACAGCCAGATCTCACGCCCCGAGGACGCGGGATGCGGCTCGACTCCTTCGACGCCGGCCCGCGCCGACAGCTGGGCATCGATGCCCCATTCCTGGTTGTAGCCGGCGACCGGGTCGCCGTCCTCGCGCCCGTGGGCGAGGAAGGTCGCGACGTCGAAGCCGATCCCTCCGGCACCGATGATCGCCACCTTGCGGCCGACCTCGCGCCGCCCGAGCAGGACGTCGATATAGGACATCACCGAGGGCAGCTCCAGGCCCGGGATCGGTGGCTGGCGCGGGACCACGCCGGTGGCGACGATGACGTGTTCGAAGCCGCCGTCGGCCAGTTCCGCGGCGGTCACGGCGTGGCCGAGTCGCACGGAGACGCCGGTCGTCTCGAGGCGACGCCGGAAATAGCGCAACGTCTCGGAAAACTCCTCCTTGCCAGGCACGCGCCGCGCCATCTGGAACTGGCCGCCGATCTCCGGCGCGGCCTCGAACAGCGTCACGTCGTGTCCACGTTCCGCCGCCGTGGTCGCTGCCGCGAGCCCGGCCGGGCCGCCGCCCACGACGGCCAAGCGGAACGGCCGCGTCGTGGGGCGAATCACGAGTTCGGTCTCGTGGCAGGCGCGCGGGTTCACCAGGCAGCTCGAGCGCCGCCCCGCGAAGGTGTGATCGAGGCAGGCCTGGTTACAGGCGATGCAGGTGTTGATCTCGTCAGCCCGGCCCTCGGCCGCCTTGCGGACGAACTCCGGGTCGGCCAGGAACGGCCGCGCCATGCTGACCATATCGGCCTCGCCACGCGCCAGGATGCCCTCCGCGACTTCCGGCGTGTTGATGCGGTTGGTGGCGACGACGGGCACCGGGAGGACCTCGCGGAGCCGCGCGGTGACCCAGGCGAAGGCCGCGCGCGGCACGAGCGTGGCGATCGTCGGGATGCGCGCCTCGTGCCAGCCGATCCCCGTGTTGACCAGGGTCGCACCCGCGGCGGCCACCGCCTGGCCGAGCCTGGTCACCTCCTCCCAGTTGCTGCCTCCGTCGACCAGATCCAGCGCGGACAGGCGGTAGATGATGATGAAGTCCGGGCCCACGGCCTCGCGCACACGGCGCACGATCTCGATCGGGAACCGGCAACGGTGCTCGAAGTCGCCGCCCCAGGCATCGTCGCGGCGATTGGTGCGCGCGGCGATGAACTCGTTGATCAGGTAGCCCTCGGAGCCCATGATCTCGACGCCGTCGTAGCCCGCGTCGCGCGCCAGCGCGGCGCAGCGGGCAAACGCGCGAATCTGCGCCTCGACGCCGCGCGCCCCGAGACCGCGCGGCTTGAACGGCGAAATCGGCGACTTGAGGGGCGACGGCGCCACGGCGAGGGGGTGGTACGCATATCGTCCGGCATGCAGGATCTGCATGCATACGCGTCCGCCGGCGGCATGCACGGCATCCGTCACCAGCCGATGGCGCGGGACTTCCCGGCGCGCGGACAGCTTGCCCGCGAATGGTGCCAGCCAGCCAGCGATGTTGGGCGCGATGCCCCCCGTCACGATCAGGCCCGCGCCGCCCGCCGCGCGCTCGGCGAGATAGGCCGCGAGCTTGGGGTAATTGCCGGCGCGATCCTCGAGGCCGGTGTGCATGGAACCCATCAGCACGCGGTTGGGCAGCGTGGTGAAGCCGAGGTCGAGCGGAGCGAGGAGGTGCGGATAAAGGTTCATCGAAGTGTCCTGGGAAAGCCGCCGCGACTATAACCGCCCCGGTGCTCCAGGCCAACGCCCCATCACCACACCAAGCGCCACGGCCGTTGTTGTACCATTCTCTCCACGGCGGAGCCCGCATATGACCCGTATTTCCATCACCGACTATGCCTTCCTGTTGACCGAGACGGCCGACAGCCCAAGGCATGTCGGTTCGTTGCAGATTTTTCGTCCGCCCGCGGAGTACGCCGGCGATTTCGTCGGCGACCTGATCGGGGAGCTTCGCAAGCACCGCGTCGAGGCGCCATTCAACCAGCAGCTCAAGGTGTCGCTGAGCGGGCGGCCGCAGTGGGAGAAGGACCAGAACTTCGACCTTGACTACCACGTGCGGCGTTCCGCCCTCCCCGCGCCGGGCAGTCGACGCCAGCTCGCCGACCTGGCCTCGAGGCTGCATGCATTCATGCTCGACCGGGAGCATCCACTCTGGGAGCTGCATTTCATCGACGGACTGGATGACGGTTGCTTCGCGGTCTATACAAAGATCCACCATGCGTACTGCGATGGCGCGACGCTCGTGCGCATGGCAATGAGTTCGCTGAACACCGACCCGAACGACGGCGTAGTACGCGCGTTCTGGGAACTGGGCAAAGAGGACACGATCGGCGACCACCCGGAGCGCGACATCCGGGCCGCGCTCACCGGCATGGGCGGCGGGCTCAAGTCCATGCTCGTGATGGGCAAGGAGCTTTCAGGCATCGCCGGCAAGATGGCGCTCGATCGCCTCGGCTTCGCCAAGTCGCCGCTCGAGGTCCCGTTCACGGCGCCGCGTACGGCGCTGAACGGCCACATCACGCGGGCGCGCCGCATCGCCGGCAGCAGCCTGGAAATCAATCGCCTCAAGGCGGTGGCCCGCTCGACCGGGACCACGCTCAATGATGTGGTAGTGACCATCTGCGATATCGCGCTGCGTCGCTACCTGGCGCGCCACGCGGAACTGCCGCGCAGCCCGCTGGTGGCGCAACTGCCGGTCAGCCTGCGGCGCGACGGTGAAACCTCGTCCACGAATATCCTCGGCATCATCCCCGTACGCCTTGCCGGGGTCAGCCGGAATCCGCTGAAGCGCCTCCGCGAGGTGCATCATTCGACGGCGGAAATGAAGGACGCCTTGTTCGCCTTGTCGCGCGAAACGGTGATGGCCTACACGCTACTGATCCAGGGCGCTGCGGTATTTGGTGATCTCCTGCACGTGTCCGGCCTCGCGCCGCCGGCCGGCAATATCCTGATTTCCAACCTGCCCGGCTCACCGGTCAAGCTATACCTTCGTGGCGCACGACTGGAGGAAGTTTTCCCAATCTCCACCATCCCGCCCGACATGGTGATGAACATCACCGTATTCAGCTATGCCGGCGAAATGTTCTTCGGCATGATCGCCGGCTACGAGGCGATGCCTCACCTGCCCGAAATGCGGACCTACATCAATGAAGCGCTCGAGGCCCTCGAGCACGAGGTCGAAGCCGTGCTGGCCTCCACGGCTGACGTGGATCCCCATGCGGCGGCCGGACCCGCGGGGGCCATCGCCGGCACCGGGACGCCGCCGGCCGACGACAAGCGCGTCGCAAGGAAGCCGGCGGCCCGGGTGGCGGCCAGGAAACCTGGCGTGAAAAAATCGGCGAAGAAAAAAGCGGCCGGCAACAAGTCGGCGCCTGCCTGAGGTGCCACGCACCGTCGCGCTGCCCGCCGATGCCTGCCACGGAGTCGCCGCTGTGACCGACCCCACCCTCCGGCTCGTGGACATCGGCGTCAATCTCGCCCACGACAGCTTCGACAGCGATCGTGCCGAGGTCATCGCCCGGGCACGCGCGGTCGGCGTAGAGCGCATGATCGTCACCGGCAGCACCCTGCACTCGAGCGAGGCGGCTCTGGGGCTGGCGCGAGAGGATCCCGGCCTGTTCGCCACCGTCGGTGTCCATCCGCATCATGCCGAGGAAGTCGACGCCGCGCATCTGCCCGCACTCGCAGCGCTGGCGGCACAGCCCGGCGTCGTGGCCGTCGGTGAATGCGGGCTGGACTTCTTTCGTGACTTTTCGCCGCGGCCTGCGCAGGAAATGGCGTTTCGCTTGCAGCTTGCGCTCGCGATGCAGAGCGGGCTGCCGGTATTCCTGCACCAGCGCGATGCGCACGAGCGCTTCCTGGCGATCCTCGACGAGTGCGGGCCGAGGTTACCGGCCGGCGTGGCCCATTGCTTCACCGGTGGCCCCGGGGAACTCGCGGACTACCTCGACCGCGGACTGTATGTCGGTATCACCGGCTGGATCTGCGACGAGCGCCGCGGCGACGCGCTGCGCGAGGCGGCGCGCTTCCTGCCGCTGGACCGCGTCATGATCGAGACCGATGCTCCGTACCTCCTGCCCCGGGACTTGGCGCCGAGGCCGCGCACGCGACGCAACGAGCCGATGCACCTGCCGCACGTGCTGCATACGCTTGCACGCCTTATGGATGTGACACCGAAGCGATTGGCCGAGGCGAGCACGCGGAACGCGGAGGCGCTGTTCGGCCTCTAGGACCCTAGTACAATGAGGGCTCAGCCGTACCGCCTGACATGGAGCCCGTTCATGGATAA
>JBLRWH010000005.1:16702-75591 GCA_047921395.1 Gammaproteobacteria bacterium | reverse complement strand
CTCGAGCCGGGCGAAACTCGCCTTGCCCATGACCCGCTTGGCCATCATGCGGCCGGCGACCGTGACCGGCACGCCTTCGCGCTCCAGCATCTCGCCGTCGAGCGCACCGAACGCCAGCTGCAGATCCTCGGCCCGCGCGTTGCGGCGGAAATCGTTCGGATAGGCCTTGCCGGCCTCGCGTAGCGCTTCAAGCTTGCGGCGGCGCTCCGCGATCAGGGCGTGTTCTGGCTGTTCCGACATACGATTCCCCGTCTCGGACTAGAGGCCCTGCTTCAGGCTGGCCTCGATGAACTGGTCCAGGTCGCCGTTGAGCACGGCCTGGGTATTGCCGACTTCCACGCCGGTGCGCAGGTCCTTGATGCGTGACTGGTCGAGCACGTAGCTACGAATCTGGTGGCCCCACGCGATGTCTGATTTCGTGTCCTCGACCGCCTGGGCCTGGGCGCGCCGCTCCTGCATCTCCATCTCGTAGAGCTTGGCCCTGAGCTGGTTCATGGCCGTGGCCTTGTTCTTGTGCTGGCTGCGATCGCTCTGGCACTGCACGACCGTGTTCGTCGGCAGGTGGGTGATGCGCACCGCCGACTCCGTGCGATTGACGTGCTGGCCGCCGGCGCCGCTCGCCCGGTAGACGTCGATGCGGAGGTCCGCCGGATTGATCTCGATGTCGACGTCTTCATCGACTTCCGGGGAAACGAACACGCCCGCGAAGCTGGTGTGGCGGCGGTTGCCGGAATCGAACGGCGACTTGCGCACCAGCCGGTGGATCCCTGTCTCGGTGCGCAGCCAGCCGTAGGCATAGGCCCCCCTGACATGCACCGTGGCACTCTTGATCCCGGCCACCTCGCCCTCGGAGGCCTCGATGATCTCCGCCTCGAAGCCGTGCCCCTCCATCCAGCGCAGGTACATGCGGAGCAGCATCTCGGCCCAGTCCTGCGCCTCGGTGCCCCCCTGGCCCGCATTGATGTCGATGAAGGCGTTGCTGGCGTCCATGGCGCCGGAGAACATCCGGTGGAACTCCAGCTCGGCGATCTGTTTTTCGAGCTGCTCGGCGTCCGAGGCGATTCCCGCGGCCGTCACCTCGTCGTCTTCCTCCGCCGCGAGTTCCAGCAGGTCGGCGCCTTCCGTCACGCCGCGCGTGATATGGTCGAGAACGTCCACCACGCCCTCGAGCTGGGCGCGTTCCTTGCCGAGCGCCTGGGCCGTGTCAGGCTTGTTCCAGACGGCCGGATCCTCGAGCTCACGCCGCACTTCCTCGAGCCGTTCGCGCTTGCCCGGGTAGTCAAAGATACCTCCTCAGGGCATCCGCCCTGGAGGCAAGGTCGTTCAGCTGCTGGCGTAGTGGGGATAGTTCCATGGCGGCGTCTGGGCTTGCTCGAGCTTCGGTAAACGGGCAGTTTATCACGCAGCGCAAGAGGCACGCGGGTCCTGGTGCCACGGCAAAGGCGTGCCGCGTCAAGCCGGCTCGAGGTACTCGACCACGAGCTGCGCGGTGCGTACGCCCGCGTAGTCGTTGACCCCGAGGCGATAAGCCAGCCGGACCCGCGCGGGCCGCCCCCCGCTGATGCGCTCGGCCTGGCGGAAGGCGATGCCGTCGAGCATGCGCCGTCCGCCGACGGGGCGCAGCTTGAGCTTCAGGTGGTCGACGCCGACGATGCGTGCCTCCAGCAGCTCGAAGAGGCCGTCGAACAGCGGCTCGGGAAACCCCTGTCCCCACGGTGCGGCATCGCGCAACAGCTCGGCCGTCGCGAGACCCATGGCCTCCTCAGGCAATTCGCCGTCGGAGACGATCTCGCCGTCCAGCGCGCCGGGCTCCAGTCGCGCCGCCACTTCTGCCGCCAGCGCAGCGCGAAACACCGGCAGGCCCGCCGGCGCCATGCTGAGCCCCGCTGCCATCGCGTGGCCGCCGAAGCGCTCGACCAGGCCGGGGTGGCGCGCATCCACGTCGGCCAGCACGTCGCGGATGTGTAACCCGGGAATCGACCGCGCGGAGCCCTTCAACATCCCGCTATCTTCCGTGGCGAATGCCACCGCCGGCCGGTGGTAGCGCTCTTTCAGACGAGCCGCCACGAGGCCGACCACGCCGCTGTGCCAGCCGGGGCGGTGCACGCACAGGACCGGCGGCAGGCTGCCCGGGCCCGGCTCGAGCCCCGCGATCGCCTTCAGCGCCTCCTGCTGCATGCGTGCCTCGATCTCCTTGCGTTCCTCGTTCAGGCCGGACAACAGCGCCGCCAGTTCGCTCGCACGCGCCGCATCGTCGCTCAACAGGCACTCGATCCCGACCGACATGTCGTCGAGCCGCCCGGCGGCGTTCAGCCGCGGACCTGCGGCGAAGGCCAGGTCGGTGGTCACCGCGGCGCGCGGATCCCGCTTCCCTGCCGCGAGCAGCGCCGTGATGCCGGGCCGGCAGGCGCCGGCGCGAATGCGTTGCAGGCCATGGGCCACGAGAATGCGGTTGTTGCGATCCAGGGGCACGAGGTCGGCCACCGTGCCGAGCGCCACGAGGTCCAGCAGCCCCGGCACGAGGCCACGATCCGCACCGAGGCGACGCGCCAGCGCGGCAGCCAGGTAGAAGGCGACTCCGACCCCCGCGAGGCAGCGGCTCGGGAAGCCTTGCCCGGGGATCGCCGGGTTGACGATGGCCGTTGCCGGCGGGAGTTGCGGCCCCGGCAGATGGTGATCCGTCACGAGCACGTCCATCCCGAGCTCGCGCGCCAGCGCGACCCCGGCGTGGCAGTTGATGCCGCTGTCGACGGTGACCAGGAGTTCCGGGCGGCGCGCCACGGCGTCACGCACCAGCGCCGGGCTGAGACCGTAGCCGTGCACGAAGCGATCCGGCACGAGGTAGCTCGGGGTACCGCCCACGCCCTGCAGGACCCGCATCAGCAGGGCGGTGCTGGTGGCGCCATCCGCATCGAAGTCCCCGACAATGAGGATGCGCCGGCCGTGCTCCAGGTGCTCGGCCACCAGCTGGGCGGCGGCCTCCACGCCCTCCAGGCTGCCGACCGGGGCCAGGCCAGCCAGGCCGAGGTCGAGCGCCTGCGGATTCGTGACGCCGCGCGCGGCATACAGGCGCGCAAGCACCGGCGGTACGCCCTGGAGCGCCGAGAGTGCGGTCTCGTCGACCGTGCGCCGCCGGATGGGCCTGCGAATCAGCACCACCCGCTCACTGGCCTGGGTCGGCGCCAGACCCGCAGTGCATCCGTCCGCCGGGTCTCGTGAACGGCCCGCCCGGTCACGATGCGGACGCCGTCCAGCCGGCCGCGCCGGAGCAGCCCGAGCAGCGGCGCGGCCCAGTCCTGGTCGATGCGCGCCACCTGCTGCCGCGACAGGGTCTCGATGGGAAACGGCCATGCGATCCCCCCGTTCGTTACCGCACCACGCACGGCGCGCTCCTCTGCCTCGCCGCACACCACGCCCAGGCGCCGCAGCCCGGCGAGATAAGGCTCTTCGGACGCGGCCGGTTTGAAGGCCGCTGGAACCCGGTTCGCCGGCACGACGCCCCCGCCCCATGGATGCAGGCCGGCGATGATCGGCGCGCCGCGATCGCGGCGCGCGGTGTTGACGGGATGGGCGTGGAACAGCAACTCGACTTCCGACACCAGACGCCGCAACGGCGCCTCGGGCGGGGCCGGCCGTTCGCCGGCCCCGACCGACTGCGCCGGATGGGGACAACCCCGCCACACCGCGGCATCCGCATGAGCCGGCTCCCATGCGAGATACCAGCGCTCGGCTGCCGCAACCTCCAGGCGCCACCCGTCCGTACCGAGGGTCGCCCGGAAGGCGGCGGCGAGCGCGTCTGCTTCGCCCTGCGCGATGTCCAGGCTGTTCGCGGGCAACCGGAACGTCCCCTGCTGCCCGGCATCCGCGCCCAGCGGTTCGACGCGCAGGCAGGCCTGCGGCGGCGCCTCAAGCTCGCCCATCGCACTGACCGGCCCCACCGGCCAGCGCACCGGGTCGCCGCCGGCCAGTTCGGCCAGGAACGCCCAGGGCGATCCCCGCAGCAAGCTTGCCCGGCCCCGCACGAGCAAGCGCTCGAGCGCGGGCATTCTCGGCAAGGCTTCGGCCGATGCAGATTCGATCCCGGGCAGGAACAGGGTAAACACGCTGTGTGTCTCAGTGCCTTGTCGTGCAGTCAAAATTCATTATCGTATCCCCATGCGATTCACCCTCGACCGGCACCCGACCGCCAACCTGGTGACCTACGTCGGTCCCGACGGCATCCGGGTCGGCGAACAGTACATCACGCGCAGTGTGATCCTCAGCGCCGGCGAGCTGATCGGCCATTGGCCCGTACAGGACCTGCAGGCGCTGGATGAAGCAGCGCTCGAGCCGGCGCTCGCCCTGGGTCCGGAGATCCTGATTCTCGGCACCGGGGATCGCATCCTGTTCCCGGACACCTCGCTGTTCGCGGCCCTGGCCCGGCGCGGCATCGGCCTGGAGGTCATGAACACGGCCGCTGCGTGCCGGACCTACAACGTGCTCGTGAACGAGGATCGACCCGTGGTCGCCGCGCTGATCCTGCCATGACGGAACGTGGGCGCGGGTCACCGCATTATATACTTCGTTGCCAGGACGGGCCGCGCTCGCGGGCCATTTGAGGAATCCCGGTTGAACAACGAACTCATGAAGGCGGCCGCCTGTATCGCGCTGGCCCTGGTGCTTTCGGGCCTGGGCAGCGCCGAAGCCGCGGCCGCACAGCGGGCGGCTAGTCCCGTCACGCCGGATGCGTCAACCGGCAAGGTCAAGCGCGCGCCCATCGCGGGCATCGCGGGCATCGAGAAAATTGATCCGGCCACGCGCCTGCGCCCGCAGGATGATTTCTACGCGTTCGTGAACAGCGGCTGGCTGGGGCGCAACGAGATTCCCGCGGACCTTTCGACCTGGGGCGCCTTCGAGGAGCTGGATGAGCAGGCAGAACTGAAAGTCAGGGAAATCATCAGCAGCATCTCGGCAACGCGCGACGAGCTTTCGGATCCGGATCTGGTCAAGGTCGCCGATCTGTACCTGAGCTTCATGGATGAAGCGGCCATCGAGTCTGCCGGCATCGATCCGATCGCCGCCTGGCTGGAGCGGATCGACGCCATCGCGGACCACGAGGCCCTGGCCGCGGCGTTCGGGACGGTGCTGGCCGAGGGCGTGATCGAGTCGTTGCCGTTCGGCTACTGGGTTGACCTCGACTATGCGGATTCGGAGCGCTATGCATTGTATGTCATGCAGTCCGGCCTCGGCCTGCCGGATCGCGACTATTACCTGCTCGACAACGAGTCGATGACAACAATTCGTGAAGCCTATGTCGCGTATATCGCCCGCCTGTTCGCGCTCGCCGGAGCGGAGGTCGACGAGGCCGCCGCCGCCGCCCGGCGCGTGTTCGAGCTGGAGGGCGCGCTGGCCGAACTGCACTGGACGCGCGCCGCGCGCCGGAACGCCCAATTGATCTACAACCCCACGGCGGTCGATGCCTTGCCCGACATTGCGCCGGGCTTCGGCTGGCCGGCGTTCCTGGCCGCTGCGGGCCTCGCCGACCAGGAGGAAATCATCCTCCGCGAGCTGAGCTACTTTCCGGCCATGGCGACGCTGTTCGTGGCGACGGACGTCGGGACGTGGCGGGACTACCTCCGTTACAAGCTGCTCGACCAGTCGGCTCCCCTGCTCGACAAGGGGTTCGTTGACGCTCGCTTCGACTTCCATTCCCGGACCCTCAGCGGTGTCCCCGAACAGCCGGAGCGCGAAAAGCGCGCCGTGTACCTGATCGACGAAGCGCTCGGCGAGGCCGTCGGCCGTGAATACGTGGCGCGGCATTTTCCGCCCGAGCACCGGGCTCGCATGGAGGTCATGGTCGCCAACCTGAAGCGCGCCTTTCGTCAATCCATTGCGTCGCTCGAGTGGATGTCCGAAGCGACCAAGGCCGAGGCCCTCGCCAAGCTCGATGCTGTCGGCCTGAAGATCGGCTTCCCGGACGATTGGCGCGACTACTCCGCGCTGGAGATTCGCGCGGACGACCTGGTCGGCAACGCGCATCGCGCCAGGCGTTTCAACTACGAGTTAATGATCGGGCGCCTGCGAGGACCGGTGGATCGTGGCGAATGGTTTCTGACGCCGCAGACCGTCAATGCGTTCTACATGCTGGCACGCAACGAAATTGTATTCCCGGCGGCCATCCTGAACCCGCCGTTCTTCAATCCGGCTGCCGACGATGCCGTCAACTACGGGGGCATCGGCGCCATCATCGGCCACGAGCTCAGCCACGGTTTCGACGACCAGGGCCGGCATACCGACGGCAAGGGCCAGCTGCGGGGCTGGTGGAGCGAGGAAGACGATGCGCGCTACCGCGAGCTGGCCGCGCGCCTGGTGGAGCAGTACAGCGCCTTCGAGCCGATCGAGGGCATGAACATCAACGGCGAAGTGAGCCTCGGCGAAAACATGGCGGATGTCGCGGGCGTCACGCTCGCCCACCGCGCCTATCGACTCTCGCGGGGCGACGGGGAGGCACCCGTCATCGATGGTTACACGGGCGATCAGCGTTACTTCATGGGCTGGGCGCAGGCCTGGCGCACGCTGTACCGCGAGGACGCGCTACGCCAGCAGCTGGTGACCAGGCCACATTCTCCGGCGCCCTATCGGGTCTTCGGGGTCGTCCGCAACATCGATGCCTTCCACGAGGCCTTCGGGGTGAAGGAAGGCGACGGAATGTGGCTCGCGCCAGAAGAGCGCGTCGCCATCTGGTAGCGCGGACCGGCCGGCGGACTCAGTCCAGCAGCGTATCCTGCGACAAGCCATGGCTCTCCATGATGCTGCGCAGGCGTGTCAATGCGTCCATCTGGATCTGCCGGACCCGTTCCCGGGTGACCCCGATCTGCTCACCCACCTCTTCGAGCGTCGCACGTTCATGACCGTGCAGCCCAAAGCGGCGCTCCACTACGGCGCGCTGCTTGTCGGTCAGGCGATCGAGCCAGTGCTCGAGAACCATGTGGATATTATCGGCCTGTACCTGGTTCGATGGGTCCGCTTCATCGTCGTCGGCGATCATGTCCAGCAAGTTACGCTCGCCCTCCGGGGCCAAGAAGCTGCCGCTAGTGATCTTCCGCTCGTTCAGGCCGAGCATCCGGTCCACCTCGCCCGGCTCCCGGTCGAGCAGCCGGGCAATCTCCTCGGCCGTCGGCTCCCGGTCGAGTTCCTGCGTGAGTCGTCGCGACGCCCGCAGGAAGACGTTGATCTCCTTCACGACGTGGATCGGCAACCGGATGGTCCGGGTCTGGTTCATGATCGCCCGCTCGATCGTCTGCCGGATCCACCAGGTCGCATACGTTGAAAAGCGAAAACCCTTCTCCGGGTCGAATTTCTTGACTGCGTGAATGAGGCCCAGGTTGCCTTCCTCGATCAGGTCCAGCAACGGCAGGCCGCGATTCATGTAGCGGCGCGCGATCTTGACAACGAGCCGCAGGTTGCTCTCGATCATGCGCTTGCGGGCGGCCTCGTCGCCACGCAGGGCGCGACGCGAGAAATAGACTTCCTCTTCTGCGGTCAGCAGCGGCGAGAAGCCGATCTCGGCGAGGTACAGGCGAGTGGCATCGGGCGATGCACCATCGCAGGCGGCGTGCTGCACGACGTCGGGGAGCGATTCGTCAGGCTCGAGACCGTCTACGGCATTGACGCCATCGATGTCCGCCGCACCATCGACACCCATCTCCAAGGCCGAACCCTCGGTGCTCGCGATCTGCGGCATTCTTGCCTTGCCTTTCCGTGAGCGACTCTTTCCCTTGTCGCGCGTCGTTCCCATATCGCCCCTGTCTGGTGGCCGAGGGAAGCGACGGCGTGCGTCGCCTCAGCGTGGCGGCAGGAACCTGGCCGGGTCCACCGGCTTCCCGTCGACCCTGATCTCGAAATGCAGCAGGGGCCGGTCGCCCGGCCCTCGTCCCATCAGGGCGATGACCTGGCCAGACTTCACCTGGTCCCCCTCCGCAACCCTCAGCACCTGGTTATACCCATATGCGCTCAGGTACGAATCGTTATGCTTCAAGATAATAAGCTGCCCGTAGCCGATGAGTCCACTCCCGCTATAGACGACCTCCCCGGCCGCCGCAGCACGAATTTCGGAGCGATCCTCGCCTCCGATCCCGATCCCCGTTGGATTGCGCCGACTCTCGCCAAAGCGCCATAGGAGGGGTCCATCGGACGGCCAGAGCCACTTCGGCGCAGGTCCGGGCGCTGCACGGGGTGTCGGGGCGGAATGCGGTGGCGGCGTTGCCGGACGCCCGGCGGTGGTCCCCGGCCGCGTGACTGGTGGAGCCGTGCCGGACCGGGCCGACACCCCACCCGGTGGCGTCAGCCTGATCCGCTGTCCGGGATAGATCCGGTCGGCATTGCCGAGCCGGTTCCAGGCTGCGAGATCACGCCAGTCCAGCCGGTAGGCAAAGGCGATCTTGACCAGCGTGTCACCGCGCTGAACCACGTGCACGCCAGGGACGGATTGCTCCGTACGGCCCGCCGGCTCCGGATCCCAGCGGGTGAGCTCGGCGCAGCCGGCCAGCACCAGCGCCATGCCAGCGACGGCCACGAGACGCATCAGGCCTGGACTACAAACCACGCGACCAGCAGCAGCCCGACAAACAGCCACCCCAGGAACTCGACGTTGCGGCGCAGGCGCGCCTCCATCGGCGCCCCGCCCCACCGGATCAGGCCGGCCACCAGGAAGAACCGCCCCCCTCGGCCGATGATGGATGCCAACACGAAAACAGGCAGGAACATCCCCAACGCGCCGGCCGCGATCGTGAACAGCTTGTAGGGAATGGGCGAAAACCCTGCCGCCAGAACCGCCCAGAATCCCCAGGTCTGGAACCAGCCATGCACCTCCAGATACCCGTCCCAGTAACCGACCGACACGAGCCAGGGCTCGACCAGGTCGAGAGCAAAATAACCGATCAGGTAGCCAAGCATACCCCCGGCCACGGAGGCCAGGGTCGTGAGCAAGGCCAGTCGCCAGGCGTCCACCGGCCGCGCCAGCGCCATCGGCGCCAGCATGACGTCCGGGGGGATTGGAAAAAAACTCGATTCGGCGAAGCTCAGCCCACCGAGATACCAGCGCGCCTTGGGGTGCGCCGCCCAGCCCAGCACCCGGTCATAAAGCGGTCCGAACAGGCGCATCAGGAGGTCCCGCCGAGCAACGGCACGAAGCTGACCAGGCCAAGGCTGCGTCGCTCGAAGCGCTCGCCGTGGCGCGTGATCTCGAGCAATTCCTGGCGCCCGCGCGGCCCCACCGGGATCACGAGGCGACCGCCTTCGTCGAGCTGTTGCAGCAGCGCGTCCGGGACTTGTTCCGGCGCGGCCGTCACGAGAATTCCACCGTAGGGTGCATGCTTGCTCCACCCCTGCCAGCCATCGCCATGGCGCAAGTGAACGTTGTAAAGATCGAGGGACTGAATTAGTGGCCGGGCGCGACGCAGCAGGGTCCCGATGCGCTCGACGCTATATACCTGCGGCACGATCCCCGCCAGCACGGCGGTCTGGTACCCGCAGCCGGTACCGATCTCGAGCACCTTATCGGGGGTCGGCTCGGCGACCACCGCCTCCGTCATGCGCGCCACGACCCAGGGCTGCGAGATGGTCTGTCCCAGGCCGATGGGTAATGCCGTATCCTCGTAGGCGCGGCTGGCCAGCGCCTCGTCGACGAACAGGTGGCGCGGCACGTTGCGGATGCGTTCCAGCACTCGCGGGTCCGAAATGCCCTGTTCCTTGAGGCGCTGGACGAGGCGCTCGCGCGTCCGCGCCGAAGTCATGCCGATGCCGTTATGGTCGCGCCGATCAGTCAAGGATCGCATCCCCGAGCCAGCTCTCGATCCGGCCGATGTCCTCGTGCTTGGTCAGGTCCACTTTCAGCGGCGTGACGGAAACCCTGCCCGACTCGATCGCGTGAAAATCCGTCCCCGGGCCGGCATCCTGCCCGGCGCCCGCGAAGCCCACCCAGTAGAGTGGCCGGCCGCGCGGATCCGTGCCGCGTACCACCGGTTCGGCCTTGTGGCGGTGCCCCAGCCGCGTCGCCTCGAACCCGCCCAGCGAGTCCCACGGCAGGTCAGGCACGTTGACGTTCAGGATCGTGGTGGCGGGCAGGGAACGCTCCAGGACACGGCTCACCAGTTCCCGCGCCACCCGGCCGGCGGTCTCGAAACGGCGCGCATCCCTGCAGACCATCGAGATGGCGATGGTTGGCAGTCCCAGGAAGCGGCCCTCCATCGCGGCGGCGACCGTGCCCGAGTAGAGCACGTCGTCGCCGAGATTGGCGCCGTCATTGATGCCGGAGATGACCATGTCCGGCTCATCGTCGAGCAGGCCTGTCAGGGCGAGGTGCACGCAATCCGTCGGCGTGCCGTTGACGAAGTACGAGTCAGGTCCCACCTCGGTGAGGCGCAGGGGCTGCTCCAGCGTGAGGGAATTGCTCGCGCCGCTGCAATTTCTCTCGGGCGCAACGATGATGATGTCCGCGAGGTCGCGGAGATGCTCCGCGAGACATCGCAGGCCCTCGGCGCGATAGCCGTCATCGTTGGAGAGAAGGATTTTCAAAGGGTGGACAACCGGCCCTGGCAGATGGCAATTACTATACCGGTGAGGCCCGGGAGGAACCAGCAATGACGCCAAGCGACGAGGACCGCGAACTGTTTCGCAAGGCAGTCGAGGGGGTACGCCCGCTGCCCGAGCGCGCGGAGCCGCCAGCCCAACCTGCCCCGCCGCCGCATGCACGATTCCGTCGCGCCGACGAGGCCGCCGTCCTCGAGGAGAGCCTCGCGATGAATCCGGAGGCGGAAAGCGGCACCGGCCAGGACCTCAGCTTCCGGCGCGCCTCCGTGAGCCTGCCGGTATTCCGCAAGCTCAAGCGCGGCGAATTCAGCGTGCGCGACGAGATCGACCTGCACGGTTACACCGCGATCGAGGCGCGCGTGGCGCTGTACGAGTTCCTCGCGGAGGCCGGCAGCGCCCGCATGAGGTGCGTACGGGTCATCCATGGCAAGGGACATCGCTCGGGACACCAGGGGCCCGTGCTAAAGCGCAAGCTCGGGCGCTGGCTGCAGATGCGTGACGACGTGCTCGCGTATTGTTCCGCGCGGCCGGTGGACGGCGGTACGGGGGCGGTTTACGTGCTGCTGGCCTGAGCGGCGCGGCCCGGGCGCGCTGCCCGGCTCGCCCGCGGCGCGTGGTCATGGTGGTCCGGTCAGTCGCTGACGCCAGGCCGGCCCTCGACGGCCATCATCGTTCCCAGCATGGTGAAGACGTGTCGTTCGCGGTCTCCGCTGCGCATGAAGCCGTCGCCGGAGACGATCGTCAGGGTGCGCCCGCTGCGCACGACGCGGGCGCGCGCGATCAGCAGGTCCCCGGCCGCGGGCGCAAGCAGGTTCACCTTGAACTCGACCGACATGACCGCGGCGCCCGGCGGCATCAGGCTGAGCGCCGCGTAGCCGCAGGCGCTGTCCACGACCGACGTCAACGTGCCCGCATGGAGGAAACCATGCTGCTGTGCGAAGGCCGCGTCGAAGGGCATCTCCATCTCGCACTCGCCGGCGGCGATACGCGTCAACCGTACGCCGAAAGTCTGCATCAGTCGCTGGCGCCCGAAGCTCGCGCGCACACGGGTTTCGAAGTCAGGGTCGCTGGGCCGGAAATCAGTCGACATTCACCACCTCGCGCAGGACCGAGGTCGCGTAAGCTCCCGCGGGCAAACCAAATGCCAGCTCAAGCACATCGCCGTCGAGACGCCAGGTGAGCTCGCGGACCCGTGTCCGCAGCGGCCGCCGTTCCTGCTCCAGCCCAGCCGCCTCGAGCCCATGAGCCAAGAGGGGGAACCTGGCCGCCACATCACGTTCGAGCGCCGCGCCCGGCCCGCTGCCCGGGAGCTCGCCGCGGCCCCACATCGGTCCTGTCGGGTGCACGTCCAGGATCGCAAGACGCTCGCTCAGCGCCTCGTCACCCGGCTCGGCGATGAACCAGCTGCCGCGACCATCCAGCCCGACGACCTCGCCCGGCCCCGCGCTCTCCCAGGTGCCCGCCGCGATGCGCTCGGCCAGCACCGCGTTGAAAATCAGCGCGCGCGCCGCGGACAGCGCGAAGCCGCGTTCCGCGCGACGGGGCTCTGGCCCGCCGGAGAACCAGGCTTCCGCGCTGCGCAGGTTGCCGCGTTCGCGCCCGAAACGCTGCGGTCCGAATGCGTTGGGCACGCCGCGCCTCGCGACGTCCCGTAACCGTGCCTCCACCCGCTCAGGATCTGCCTCGAGCGCCGTGACCCGCAGGCGAAAACGATTACCACACAGCGCGCCGCGCTTCAGCTTGCGGTTGTGCAGGATATGTTCGAGCAGCTCAACGCCCGGGATCCGCAGGCCCGCGGGATCCGGGTGCCTGCCGCCGGGAAAGCGCACACTGAACCACTGCTCCGTGACGGCATGCCGGTCCTTCAGCCCGGCATAGCCGACATCGTTGCGGGGCCGGCCACCCCAGCGTGCCAGCTGGCCCGCGACCCAATCGGTATTGCAGCCCGTCTCGCGCACCTTCATGAACAGGTGCTCGCCCGCACCCGTCAGGCTGAAACCCAGTTCTTCCTCGACAATGAAATCATCGTCGCGCGCACGGATGCGGCCCTGCCCGGCCGGTCCGCCGAGCGCGGTGGGCAGGTCGTTCCAGGGATCAAAGTCCACGCCGCTCACTCGGGCTCGGTCAGCAGCACGACCGCGTGGGCGGCCAGCCCCTCGCCGCGCCCTGTGAAGCCGAGCCGCTCGGTGGTCGTGGCCTTGACGTTGACACGCCGCGGCGGCACGCCCAGGTCCGCGGCGATGCGTGCGCGCATCTCGGCGAGGTGCGGGGCGAGGCGGGGCGCCTGCGCGACGACGGTCAGGTCGGCGTTGGCAATCCCCAGGCCATCTTGCGCCAGCCGCGCGACCACCTGGCGCAGCAGCTCCCGGCTGTCGGCTCCGGACCAGCGAGGATCGGTGTCCGGAAACATGCCCCCGATGTCGCCGAGCCCGGCCGCCCCGAGCAGCGCGTCGCAGAGTGCATGCAGCGCGACATCTCCATCGGAGTGCGCGATCACGCCGTGGCTGTGCTCGATGCTGACGCCGCCGATCATGACCCGGTCGCCCGGTCCGAACGCGTGCACGTCAAAACCGTGCCCTATGCGCATGCCCCCTCCCCCCGGCGGCGCAGGACCGCCTCAGCCAACGCGAGATCTTCGGGTCCGGTGACCTTGATGTTGGCCGCGCGACCCTCCACGAGGACGGGCCGGTGACCCGCATATTCGATCGCAGACGCCTCGTCCGTCACCGCGATCCCCGCCGCGATGGCCGATGAGAGTGCGCCTTTCAGGAGTCCATAGCGAAACATCTGCGGGGTCAATGCGCGCCACAGGTGCTCGCGCGGCACCGTCCGCTCCACGCGACCAAACTCGTCGGCCGACTTGAGGGTGTCGGCGAGCGGCACCGCGAGCAGGCCGCCGACCTTGTCATCCTGCAACGCATCGAACAGGTGCTCGAGCTCCGCACTCGACAGACACGGCCGTGCGGCATCATGCACGAGCACCCAGTCCTCGTCGTCGGCACAGCCGCCCAAGCGCTCGAGACCATTGAGAACGGAATTGCAGCGCTCGGCACCGCCGTGCGCGATGAGCAGGCGCTCACCCTGCGGCACGGATTCACGCCAGCGCGCATCGTCGCCGCCCACCACGAGCACCACAGCGTCGATCTGCTTGCAGTCCAGCAACGGGGCGAGCGCATGCGCCAGCACCGATTGGCCGCACAACGGCAGGTACTGCTTGGCCACGGCCGCGCCCATGCGCCGTCCGCTGCCGGCCGCTGGAACGACGGCCCACGCCCGCGGCATCAGCGGGTCACCGGCGCGGGCTCGGGTTCGTCGGCCTCGACGTCCACGACCTGGAACAGGGTCTCGCCGGCTCGAATCATGCCGAGCTCGCTGCGCGCGATTTCCTCGACGGCATCGAGCCCGGTCTTGAGGTTTCCGACTTCCGCAGCGAGCGCCTGGTTGCGTTCGCGCAAAGCCTCGTTCTCCGCCTGCTGCGCCGCCACCTGGCCCGCGAGGCGCCAGGCGGCGCGATACCCGTCATCGGATACCCAGAGACGGAGCTGCAGGAGCAGCAGCAACGCCAGAACGATGAAGAGCACCATCCGCACCCGGCATCCTACTCGGGGATCAGCCCGTGCTGAGCGGCAACGCCGCGCGGCCGGGATAGAGCGCCGAGGCGCCAAGTTCTTCCTCGATCCGCAACAGCTGGTTGTATTTCGCCACTCGGTCGGAGCGCGACAAGGAGCCCGTCTTGATCTGGGACGCCGTGGTCGCCACGGCGATATCGGCAATCGTGGCGTCCTCGGTTTCTCCGGAACGATGCGATACGACCGCGCTGTAGCCCGCCTGGTCGGCCATTCGGATCGCCTCGAGCGTCTCGGTGAGCGTGCCGATCTGGTTGACCTTGATCAGGATGGAATTGCCGACGCCCTGCTCGATGCCCGCAGCGAAGATTTTCGTGTTGGTGACGAAGACATCATCGCCCACGAGCTGCAGGCGCTTGCCCAGGCGTCCCGTGAGCAGCTTCCAGCCGTCCCAGTCGTTCTCGGCCATTCCGTCCTCGATCGAGACGATCGGGTAGCGCTGCGCCAGCCCCTCGAGGTACTCGCAGAAGCCCCCGGCATCGAACTCACGGTGCTCGGAGGCAAGCCGGTAGACACCGTCCGCGTAGAACTCGGAACTCGCCACGTCGAGGGCGAGCGTGATGTCCTCGCCGGCCCTGAACCCGGCCTGCTCGATCGCCGCCAGGATCGTCTCCAGCGCAGCCTCGTTCGACGGCAGATTCGGCGCGAAGCCGCCCTCGTCGCCGACGGCGGTGGCCAGCCCGCGGCTGCGCAGCACCGCCTTCAGCGCATGGAAGATCTCGGTGCCGTAGCGTAGCGCTTCCGAGAAGCTCGGCGCGCCCACCGGCATGATCATGAATTCCTGGATGTCGACGCTGTTGTCGGCATGCGACCCGCCGTTGATGATGTTCATCATCGGCACCGGCATCGAAAAATCACCGCCCGCGTGGAGGTATCGAAACAGCGACTGGCCGCTCGCCGTGGCGGAGGCCTTGGCAGCCGCCAGCGACACGGCGAGAATCGCATTGGCGCCCAGCCGACCCTTGTTCTCGGTCCCGTCAAGCTCGATCAGCCTGCGATCGAGGCCAGCCTGGTCCGCCGCGTCCATGCCGGCCACCGCCGCGCGAATCTCGCCATTGACGTTGGCGACCGCAGTGCGCACGCCCTTGCCGAGGTAGCGCGAGGCATCGCCATCGCGCAGTTCGACGGCCTCGCGGGTGCCGGTCGAAGCGCCTGAGGGCACCCCGGCACGGCCGCTGAACCCGCCCTCCAGCAGCACATCGGCCTCCACGGTCGGATTGCCGCGCGAATCGAGGATCTCGCGTGCACGCACTTCTACGATCTTCGCCATTTCTGTCTCCCTGTATCCAATGCCAGGAACCCGCGCCGCCGGCGCCCGCCCGAGTCCTTACGCCAACTCGCTCTCGTCGAAGGGGCGCGCCTTGACGGTCTCGTCGATGATCCGCAGGGTCTCGAGCAAGCGCTCGAAGCGATCCAGCGGCCACGCGTTCGGGCCGTCGGAGAGTGCATGCTCCGGGTCCGGGTGTGTTTCCATGAACAGCCCCGCGATTCCGGCCGCCACCGCCGCCCGGGCCAGCACGGGCACGAACTCGCGTTGCCCGCCGGAGGCGGAGCCCTTGCCGCCCGGCAGCTGCACCGAATGGGTAGCGTCGAACACGACCGGCGCACCTGTCTCGCGCATAACTGCGAGCGCGCGCATATCCGACACGAGGTTGTTGTAGCCGAAAGTGAAGCCGCGCTCGCAGGCCATGACCTGCTCGTTGCCCGTGGAGCGCGCCTTCGTTATTACATTGGCCATTTCCCACGGCGACAGGAACTGGCCCTTCTTGATGTTGACCGGCCGGCCCTGGGAACAGGCCGCGACGATGAAATTGGTCTGGCGGCACAGAAAGGCCGGCGTCTGCAACACGTCGACCACGGCCGCGACTTCCGCGAGCGGCGTGTCCTCGTGAATGTCAGTCAGCACCGGCACGCCCAACTCGCGTTTCACCGCCTCCAGGATCTTCAGGCCTTCCTCGACGCCCGGGCCACGGAAGCTGCCGATCGATGAGCGGTTCGCCTTATCGAACGACGACTTGTAGATGAACGGCACACCCAGGCGGCCGGTCATTTCCTTGAGCCGTCCGGCCGTCTCCATCGCCAGTTCGCGGCTCTCGATGACGCACGGTCCGGCAATCAGGAACAGCGGCCGGTCGAGACCGACTTCGAAGCCACAGAGTTTCATGCGCGCACCACCTCCGGTTCGGCGTATTGCCGGCGTGCCAACGCGGCGCCGACAAAGCCCGTGAACAGCGGGTGACCGTCACGCGGGTTCGAGGTGAACTCCGGGTGGAACTGGCAGGCGACGAACCATGGGTGGCCCGGCAGCTCGATCACTTCGCAGAGCCCGTCCAAAGACCAGCCGGACATGGTCAGCCCGGCCTGCTCCAGCGGGTCACGGTAGTTGTTGTTGAATTCATAGCGATGACGATGACGCTCGACGATCCGCTCAGCGCCGTAGATCGCCGCCGCGCGGCTGCCCGGCGTCAGCACGCATTCCTGCCCGCCGAGGCGCATCGAGCCGCCGAGATCGGAGGCCTCGTTGCGCTTCTCCAGCGCCCCGGTGCGGTCCATCCACTCGGTGATCAGCGCGATGACAGGGTGCGGCGTGTCGCGATCGAACTCGGTGCTGTGGGCGCCCGTCAGCCCGGCGACATTGCGGGCAAACTCGATCACGGCGATTTGCAGCCCGAGGCAGATCCCGAGATATGGCACGCCGTTCTCCCGCGCATAGCGGGCGGCCATGATCTTGCCCTCGATGCCGCGATCGCCGAACCCCCCCGGGACCAGGATCGCGTCCATGTTCGCGAGCCGGTTCGTGTGGCCGTCGCGCTCCAGCTGTTCCGCCTCGACGAAATGGATCTTGACCTTGGTGCGGGTATGAATCCCGGCGTGGATCAGCGCCTCGTTCAGCGACAGGTAAGAGTCCTGGAAGTCGACATACTTGCCGACCATCGCGATGTCCACGTTGTACAACGGGTTCGCCTTCGCATCCACCACCGACTGCCACTCCGAGAGATCTGCACGCGGCGCATCGATACGCAGCTTGTCGCAGATGATGTCGTCGAGGTGCTGGCCCTGGTACAGCAAGGGGATCTTGTAGATGTCGTCCGCGTCGATGGCCGAGATCACGGCCCGCTCTTCCACGTTCGTGAACAGTGCGATCTTGCGGCGCTGGTCGTCCGGCAGCGGCCGGTCCGCGCGGCACAGCAGCACGTCCGGCTGGATGCCGATGCTGCGTAGTTCCTTGACGGAATGCTGGGTCGGCTTGGTCTTGATCTCGCCCGAGGTCGCGATATAGGGCACCAGCGTCAGGTGCATGTAGGCGACGCGGTCGCGCCCCAGCTCGCTGCCCATCTGGCGGATCGCCTCGAGGAACGGCAACGACTCGATGTCGCCGACCGTGCCGCCGATCTCGACCATGCAGACGTCCGCATCGCCCGCGCCGGCGCGCACGCTGCGCTTGATTTCATCAGTGATGTGCGGAATTACCTGCACGGTCGCGCCGAGGTACTCGCCGCGACGCTCCTTGGCGATCACGTTCTGGTAGATGCGGCCCGTGGTGTAGTTGCTGTGGCGCGAGGTCGTCGTGCGCACGAAGCGCTCGTAATGGCCCAGGTCCAGGTCGGTCTCGGTGCCGTCATTGGTGACGAACACCTCGCCGTGCTGAAACGGGCTCATGGTGCCCGGATCCACGTTGATGTAAGGATCCAGCTTGATCATGCTGACCTTGAGGCCGCGGGCCTCGAGGATTGCGCCGAGAGACGCAGCGGCAATGCCCTTTCCAAGAGAGGAAACGACGCCGCCGGTAACGAAGACGTAACAAGTCATCAGGAGTACCGCCGTTCAGGGAGAATGGCGCGCCACCGGCGCGAGAAAACGACGGGAAGTCAGATTATCAGAAGGCCTGCTCGCCCACAATGAACTCCTTCCGGCCGGGCAGCGTGCAGTCGGTCCAGGAGAGCCGCCAGGCCGCGCCGCCACTGGGCGCCCACCAGGTCTCGTCAACCCACAAGTCCCCGACCGCAGCCAACGTCCCGGCGATTTCCAGCACTGGAATGCGCAAGCGCAGCCACGGGGGTACGCCGGCCTCGTTCAGCAGTTTCTTCAATGCGCGGCTGCCGGTCCGACCCGGCAGGTTCAGCCGCTCGCCGCCCCGGCGCCCCACGATGCGCCAGGGCCGTGCCTCGAGCGCCTCGGGCCGCAACCCCCCGGTGGTTGTGGGCGCCAGCGAGAGCCTGCCCAGGCCGCGGCCGAGGTCGAGTGGCACGCGGGGATCCGGCCAGTCGATGGGCCCGGGCGGCGGCTCGAGTTGCTCCGCGGGAATCAGCCAGAGCCGATCCGCGTATCGCAACGCAACCACGCCGGGCCAACGCACTTCGGGCTGGGCATCCCCGGCGGCCTCAAATGTTTGCGTCAAGAGCGTCGCCAGCCGGCGCTCGTCGGGCGTCGGCAGCCCGAGCCGCCGCGCCTGCCAGCGCACCAGGTTGCGGCGCCGCGCCGAATCCAGCGACCGCATTGCCGAGATGCATAGGGCGACGCCGTCCGCGCAGTGCGTGGCGTCGTGCGCCGCGAACTCGTCGAGCAGCTCCGCGGCCTCGGCGCAGTGCCGCGCTGAGCGCGCCACCGCCGCCGCCGCGGCCGGCCAGTGCGCCCGGATCGCGGGCAGCACCTCGCGACGCAGGTGGTTGCGGGCAAACCTCGGCTCGGCATTAGCCGGGTCCTCGATCCACCCGCCGATGCCCTGCGCGCGCGCCCACGCCCGCAGCGCCTCGCGCGGGACACCGAGCAGTGGCCGCTGGTGCCATCCGGGGCCGAGCCGCGCCCGGGGTGGCATGGCGGCCAGCCCCGCGACACCGGCGCCGCGCAGCAGCTGGATCAGCACTGTCTCGAGCTGGTCGTCTGCATGGTGCGCCGTCAGCAAGACCTCGCCCGGCGCCAGGTCGCCCCCGAGTGCCGCGTAGCGCATCTCCCGGGCCTTCGCCTCCGGGCTCTCGCCGCGCCTCGGCCGCGCATCGACGCGCAGCACGCGGATGGGCACCTCGAGCGCGCGGCAGCGCGTCTGGCACTGTTCCGCCCAGGCATCGGCATCCGGGTGCAGCCCATGGTGCACGTGCGCCGCACGCAGACTCCCCGGCGGCAGCCGGTCTGCCAGCGACGCCAGCGCGACGAGCAAGACCGTGGAATCCAGCCCGCCGCTGTAGGCGACGCAATACCGCTGCCGGCCCGGGTCGCCATCCTGGCTGCCGAGCGAGTCCCACAGGACTTCCGGGTTGAATTCAGTCATGCGCAGCCGAAAACGTGCACGTGGCCGACAAGGATCTCCTGTCAAAGGGTGGCCCAGCGCGCGTCTGCAAGGGATCCCTATCGTGCATCTCTCAGCGTCTCTGCTTCTCCGCGCCTCTGCGCTCGCGCCCGCGGCGCGAGCCGATCCGGCTGGCGAATCAACCTTCGCGGAACCGGCCGGTGCTGACGAGACGCTGGTAGCGGGTCTGCAGGAGTTGTTCCAGCGGCATGTTGTCGAGCCGCGCCAGGTAGCGGGCGATCACGGCGCGCAGGGTCTCGGCCATCGCACCCGGGTCGCGGTGCGCGCCGCCCAGGGGCTCCTCGATGACTTTGTCCACCAGACCGAGCTCATGCAGCTTGCCGGCGGTGATGCCCATCGCCTCTGCCGCCTCCGCCGACTTGTCGCCGCTCTTCCAGAGGATCGAGGCGCATCCTTCCGGCGAGATCACGGAGTAGACGCTGTACTGGAGCATCAGGACGTAGTCGGCGACACCGATCGCCAGCGCGCCTCCCGAGCCGCCCTCGCCGATGACGATCGCGATGATGGGAGTCTTCAGGCCGGACATCTCCATGAGGTTACGCGCGATCGCCTCGCTCTGGCCGCGCTCCTCGGCGCCGATGCCGGGATAGGCGCCGGGCGTGTCGATGAACGTGATCACCGGCAGCCCGAACTTTTCCGCGAGTTGCATCAGGCGCAGCGCCTTGCGATAGCCTTCGGGCCGAGGCATGCCGAAATTGCGCTGCACCTTGGCCTTGGTGTCGCGGCCCTTCTGCTGGCCGATGATCATGACCGCGCGGCCATCGAAACGGGCGAGGCCACCGACAATCGCCTGGTCGTCGGCGTAGGTACGATCGCCGTGAAGTTCCTCGAAGTCGGTGCACAGCCGCTCGACGTAATCGAGCGTGTAGGGTCGTTGCGGGTGCCGGGCGACCTGCGCCACTTGCCAGGCGGTCAGGACCGAGAAAATGCTGCGGGTCAGCGCGTCGCTCTTCGATTTGAGGCGGCGAATCTCGGCCGAGAGGTTGACCTGCGAGTCGTCGCCAACGAAGCGCAGTTCGTCGATCTTGGCCTCGAGCTCGGCGATGGGTTGTTCGAAATCCAGGAAATTCAGGTTCATCGGCTAGGCGACGCAGCAGTTCAAGGCGCCAAAAGTATCACAAGGCGACGCCACCCGGGGGGTCCCCGGGGGTCCACCTCCGCGCAGGCGGCATCCCATTCGCCACGGCTAGGGCACGCCATCCCCGGCCGCGCCTGCGTTCCCCCCGTACTCCATCCGCACATTCTCCGGGCCGATCAGACCACCGACGCGGTGCAGCAGTTCGAGGCTGGGCCGGACCCGCCAGCGCTCACCTAGCTGAAGTCGCGCCGCCGCCGATGCGCCCCGGTAAACCATCAACACCGGGCAGCGGCCACCCCGGAACGGCTCCAGCGCGTGCTGCAGCTCCGTGGCGAAACTGCCCGCCGCCGGCTTGACGCACCGCAGGAGCAGGCGCCGTCCCCGCTCCTGCATCGCCGTGTCCAGGTCCACGAGGCGCTTCACAGTCAGGCGCCAGTCGTCGATGAAGTCGTCGAAGCGCAGGTTGCCTTCCGCGATCACGATCGCGTCCTTGGCCACGATATGCCGGCACTGCTGGTACGCCTCTTCGAACAGGGTGATCTCGATGCGGCCGCTGCGGTCGTCGAGAACGAGCGTGATGCGGTTGCCGCGTCGACGCATATCGACGATGAGTCCCCCGACCACCGCGTCGCGCCGCCCCATGCCGTAGCCGCGCTCGCCATCGGCGGGCCGGTCCACGACCAGTTCGGCAATCCGCCCGCTGGTGAGAGCCGCCAGGTCCGCGGCCACTTCGTCTACCGGGTGGCCGGTCAGGAACAGGCCCAGCGTGTCGCGCTCCGCGGCCAGGCGCTCCGCCGAGCTCCACTCCGGCAGCAGTTCGCCTTCGTCCTCGGGTGCGGACCGGGCCGCAGGCCCCGGCGCGGTGGCCATGCCGAACAGGTCTTCCTGCCCCGCGGCAGCGGCCCGCGCACTCTGCTCGGCACGACCCAGGGCGTCCGGCAGCCGATGCATGAGCGTGGCCCGGTTCGGTCCGATGCTGTCGAGCGCGCCGGCGCGAACCAGCGCCTCGATCGTGCGGCGATTGACACGCTGCAGGTCGATGCGCGTGCAGAAGCCGGCCAGCGACGTAAACCGCCCGCCACTTTCTCGTTCGCTGATGATCGCCTGCACAGCCGACTGGCCGACACCCTTGATCGCGCCCAGCCCGTAGCGAAGCCGGCCCTGGCCGGCCACGTTGAAGGCATGTTCGGATTCGTTGACGTCGGGCGGCTCGACCAGCAGCCCCATCTGGTGGCACTCGTCGATCAGCGTGACGATCTTGTCGGTGTGGTCCATGTCCGTGGACAACACCGAGGCCATGAACGCTTCCGGGTAATGCGCCTTCAGCCAGGCCGTCTGGTAGGACAGCAGTGCGTAGGCCGCCGAGTGACTCTTGTTGAAGCCGTAGCCGGCGAACTTCTCCATCAGGTCGAAGATGTGCGTCGCCGTCCCGCGGTCGACCTCGCGCGCCACCGCGCCATCGACGAAGATCGAGCGCTGCTTCGCCATCTCCTCTGGCTTTTTCTTGCCCATGGCCCGGCGCAGAAGATCTGCGGCGCCGAGGCTGTAGCCCGCCAGGACCTGCGCGATCTGCATGACCTGTTCCTGGTACAGGATCACGCCGTAGGTCGGCTTCAGCAGCGGCGCGAGGCTGGGATGAAAATACTCGATCGGGCCGTCCTGCCGGCCGTGCTTGCGGTTGATATAGTCGTCCACCATGCCGGACTGCAAGGGACCGGGCCGGAACAGCGCCACGAGTGCCACGATGTCGTTGAAGCTGTCGGGCTGGAGGCGCTTGACCAGGTCCTTCATGCCGCGGGACTCGAGCTGGAATACCGCGGTCGTGCGGCAGGCCCTGAGGAGCTCGAAGGTCAGCGGGTCGTCGAGCGGGATCCGCGTCATGTCCAGCAGCGCTTCCCCGGCCTCCACGCGCAGCAGGTTCACCCGCTTCACGGCGCGGTCGATGATGGTCAGCGTGCGCAGTCCGAGGAAGTCGAACTTGACCAGCCCGGCCGCCTCCACGTCGTCCTTGTCGAACTGCGTGACCGGCGCCTCGCCGCCCTCTTCGCAGTACAGCGGGGTGAAGTCCGTCAGGACCGTCGGCGCGATCACGACGCCACCGGCATGCCGCCCGGCATTGCGCGCCAGCCCCTCCAGCGACTTTGCAAGGTCGATGAGGCCGCGCACCTCGTCCTCGGATTCGTACAGCCGGCCCAGCTCCGGCTCCTGGGACAGCGCTTTCTCCAGCGTCATCCCGACCTCGAAGGGAATCAGCTTGGCGATGCGGTCCGTGAAGCCGTAGGGATGCCCCAGCACTCGGCCGACGTCCCGCACCACAGCCTTCGCCGCCATGCTGCCGTAGGTGATGATCTGGGCGACGCTGTCACGCCCGTAACGGCGCGCCACGTAATCGATCACGCGGTCGCGGCCGTTGATACAGAAATCGATGTCGAAATCCGGCATCGAGACCCGCTCCGGATTAAGAAATCGCTCGAAAAGTAGCTCGTAACGCAATGGATCTAAATCAGTTATCCCCAACACGAATGCTACCAGCGAGCCCGCGCCGGAGCCGCGGCCCGGCCCCACCGGGATGTCGTTTTCCTTCGCCCAGCGGATGAAGTCGGCGACGATCAGGAAGTACCCGGGAAACCCCATGTTGCAGATCACGTCGAGCTCGCGCTCGAGGCGCGCCTGGTAGTCAGCCGCGGAAAACCCGGGCGCCCCGGGCAGCAGCGCGGGCAGCCGGGTCGCGAGCGACTCGGCCGCCAGCGCCCGTAGGTACGTCCCCGCGGTCTCGCCCTCGGGCACCGGGAAGTCCGGCAAGAAAGACTGGCCGAGCTGCAGTTCGAGGCTGCAGCGACGCGCGATCTCGACGCTGTTCTCGAGCGCCTCGGGCAGGTCGGAAAACAGCGCCATCATCTCGGCGGCGCTTTTCAGGTACTGCGCCTCGCTGTAGTCGCGGGGGCGGCGCGGATCGCTCAGGGTGTGGCCCTGGTGGATGCATACACGCGCCTCGTGGGCATCGAAATCCGACGCGTCGAGAAAGCGCACGTCGTTGCTCGCGACGACCGGGGTCGATGTCTCTGCGGCCAGCGCAACGGCCTCGTCGACGTAGAACTCGTCGCCCTCGCGCCCGGTGCGCTGCAGCTCGAGGTAGAAGCTGCCCGGAAAGCGCTGGCGCCAGAACTCCAGGCACTCGGCCGCCGTGTCACGCCGCCCGGCGAGCAGCGCACGGCCGATATCGCCCTCCCTGGCCGCCGACAGCGCGAGCAGCCCGCGGCATGCTTCCGGCGTCAGCCAGTCACGCGCGACCAGGACCTGGCCGAGGCGCCGACCCTCGAGGTAGGCGCGCGTAAGGAGTCGGCACAGGTTGCGGTATCCCTCGCCATTGCGGCACAAGAGCGCCAGGCGGGTCGGGTGGCGCGGATCGCCGGGTTCGTCGATCCAGAGATCGGCACCGACCAGCGGCTTGACACCGCGCTTGAGGGCGCCGAGATAAAACTTGACCATGGCGAACAGGTTTACCTGGTCGGTCACCGCGACCGCCGGCATGCCGAGGTCGGCGACCCGCTCGATCAGGGCCGGGATGCGGATCACGCTATCGGCGAGCGAATACTCCGTGTGGACCCGCAGGTGGACGAAACCGGCGCTCATTCGCGGCCGCCGTGGACGTATTTCGCGACCGGGCCGAAGGATCGCCGGTGCACGGCGCAGGGGCCGAGGCGCGCCAGTGCCGCGCGGTGCTCTGCGGTTGGGTACCCCTTGTGACGCGCAAAGCCATAACCGGGGTGGCGCAGCTCGAGCCGTTCCATCCACGCGTCCCGGAAGGTCTTCGCGAGGATCGAGGCTGCGCTGATCGCGGGCACAACCGCGTCACCGCCCACGATTGCCTCGACCGTGCAGCCGCGTGCGAGCCGCGGACAGCGATTGCCGTCGACGCAGACGTGGCCCGGCGACACGCCAAGCCGGTCCACGGCACGGCGCATCGCCAACATGCTCGCGGCGAGGATATTCAGCGCGTCGATCTCCCCCGCGTCCGCCCAGGCGATGGCCCAGGCGCCGGCATCGGCCATGATGACGCGCGCCAGCGCCTCGCGAGACGCCGCGCTGAGCGTCTTCGAATCCGCGAGCCCCGTGATGTCCCGTTCCGGATGCAGGATGACGGCCGCCGCGACCACCGGCCCGGCGAGGGGCCCCCGGCCGGCCTCGTCCACCCCGGCGAGCCGTTGCGTGGCAAACAGCGGCAGCGCGCTCATGCGAGCGGCTCCGGGAGGCGCCCGACCAAGCTGAGCACGACCTCGGCGGCGCGCCGGTCCGCACCCTGCCGCAGCCTCTCGTGCACGTCGGCAAAGCGTGCCGTGAGGCGCGCGCGCCGCGCGGCATCGCCAAGCAGCGCCGACGCTTCGGCGGCGATGCGCTCCGGCGTGGCATCGCCCTGGATCAGTTCGGGCACCAGTGCCTCGCCAGCCAGCAAGTTCGGCAGGGCGATGTATGGTGTCTTGATCAGTTTGAAGGCCTTCAAGATCCAGGCGCTCAGCGCGGATACGCGGTATGCGACGACCATCGGGCGCTTCAGCAGCGCCGCCTCCAGCGTAGCCGTCCCGGAGGCCAGCACGACCAGGTCGGCCGCCGCCATCACCTCGCGCGAGCGCCCTTCCAGGAGACGCACCCCCAGACCCGGCGCGTGCCGCGCAAGCTGCGCGGCGAAACACTCGTGGATGGGTGCCGAGGCCATCGCAGCGATGAATTCGAGCCCCGGATGCCGTGCCGCCAGCAGGGCCGCCGCAGCCGCGAACTCGCCACCCAGCCGTTCGACCTCGCCCATGCGGCTGCCCGGCAGGAGTGCCACCACCTCGGTGCCGGCGGCTGGGGCGATGCCCAGCGCGGCTCGGGCAACCGTGCGGTCCGGCGCGAACGGGATCGCATCGGCCATCGGGTGCCCGACAAAAGACGCCGGAATCCCGTGGGCCGCGTAAATCTCAGGTTCAAATGGCAGCAGGCAGAGAATATGGTCCGCCGCCTTGGCGATGCCGTGGATTCGTCCGGCGCGCCAGGCCCACACCGAGGGACTGACGTAATGTACGGTGCGCAGGCCTGCCATGCGCAGGCGACGCTCGACGCCGAGGGTGAAGTCCGGCGAATCGATGCCAATGACGACGTCCGGCCGCAGCGCTTCGAAGCGCTGCGTGACGAGGCGGCGAATATTCAACAGCTCCGGCAAGTGGCGCACCACCTCGGCCAGCCCCATGATCGAGAGCCGCTCCATCGGGACCCAGCTGGAGACGCCCGCGGCGATCATCGCGGGCCCCGCGATGCCGCAGAACTCCGCGTCGGGATAGTAACGCCGAATCTCGCGCACGAGGCCAGCTCCGAGCAGGTCGCCGGAGGGTTCGCCCGCGATGAGGCCGATCCGCAATCCGCCCTGACGGACGTTTCCGGGTTGCGGATGAAGGCCACGCATCGCCGATGCCCGGCTAGCGCACGATGCTGCGCGTGGCGTCCCGGATGGAGGCCGCGAAGAGCTCCAGCTCGGGCTGCCCGGCGGCAAGTTCCTCGATCTGGGCAAGCGCATCGGCCAGTTTCAGGCCGCTGCGATAGAGCAGCTTGTAGGCGTGCCGAATGTTCGCGATCTGCTCTGCGCTGAAGCCTCTGCGCTTGAGGCCCTCGGCATTGATGCCGTGCGGTCCCGGCGGGGATCCGCCGACCATGACGTAGGCCGGCACATCCTGGCTGACGCCGGCGTACTTGCCCAGGAAGCTGTGGGCCCCGGCCCGGCAGAACTGGTGCAGGCCAGAGTAGCCGCCGAAAATCACCCAGTCCCCTACCCGGCAGTGCCCGGCGAGGGCCACGTTGTTGGCGAGGATCACGTTGTTGCCGACGACGCAGTCATGCGCGATGTGCGCGTACGCCATGATCCAGTTGTCGTCGCCGATTCGGGTCACGCCCTCGTCCTGCACCGTGCCGCGGTTGATGGTGACGCATTCGCGGATGGTGTTGCGGTCGCCAATGACCAGGCGGGTTGGCTCACCCGCGTATTTCTTGTCCTGGGGCTCGTCGCCGATCGAGGCGAACTGGAAGATCCGGTTCTCGCGACCCAGTACCGTCGGGCCCTGGATCACCACGTGTGGGCCGATTTTCGTCCCCGCGCCGATCTCCACGCCCGCTCCGATGATCGAATAAGGCCCGATTTCAGCGCTCTCGTGGATCCGGGCGTCTGCGGCCACGATGGCCGTCGGATGAATCACTGTCTGCCCCCCTCCGGCGCCACCATCATTTCCGCCGACGCTACGGTCTTGCCATCAACGCTGGCCTCGGTGCTGAACAGCCAGATAGTCCTGATGCGGCGCAAGAACCTTGCCTTCAGGACCAGCTGGTCGCCGGGCACGACGGGTGCACGGAAGCGTGCCTTGTCGATGCCGACCAGGTAAAACGTCGACTCATCGGTCGGCTCGGTCCCGGCCGTGCGGAATGTGAGCACCCCCGCGGCCTGGGCCATCGCCTCGATGATCAACACGCCCGGCATCACGGGCCGCCCGGGAAAGTGCCCCTGGAAAAACGGCTCGTTACAGGTGACGTTCTTGATCGCGGTGATGTCACGGCCCGGCGTGTGCTCGAGGACCCGGTCGACCAGCAGGAACGGATACCGGTGCGGCAGATAAACCATGATCTGCTGCAGGTCCATGGAGCCATTGTCAGTCATTCTCCGCTTCTCCCTCGCCGTGCTCCGGCGTAGCGTCGCCGGCGCGGTGCATGTTGCCAAGCTGTCGCTCAAGCTGCGCCAGTCGCTTCGCCAGGGTATCCAGCTGGCGGAAGCGCGCCGCATTCCGGCGCCAGTGTCCCGCCTCGTCGAACGGTAGCGAGCCCGAGTATACGCCGCGCTTGGGGATGGAGCGGCTGACCATCGTCATGCCAGTCACGACCGTACCATCGGGAATCTCGAGGTGGCCCCCGATCCCGACCGCGCCAGCGATCATGCAGTTCCGGCCGATGGTCGTGCTGCCCGAAATTCCGGTGCAGCCCGCGATGACGGTATGCGCGCCGATTCGGACGTTGTGAGCGACCTGGATCTGGTTGTCGAGCTTGACGCCATCCTCGATGACGGTGTCATCGATGGCGCCACGATCGATCGTCGTGTTGGCCCCGATCTCGACATCGTCGCCAATCGTGACACTGCCCAGCTGTGGCACCTTGATCCAGCCCTCCGGTTCGCGCGCGATGCCGAAGCCGTCCCCTCCGATCACAACCCCGGGGTGGATCAGGGCGCGCGCGCCGATCGATACCCCATGACAGACCGTGACATTGGCAACCAGGCGGCTGCCGGCCCCAATCCGCGCACCGTTTCCGACGACGCAATTCGGGCCGATGAACGCCCCTGCTCCGATCCGCGCGGTCTCCTCAATCACTGCGCCCGGCGCGATGCAGGCATCGTTGGCGACTTCGGCCTTCGGATCCACCTGCGCGCCAGCCCGGATGCCGGGCACAAACGCCGGTGGGGGATGGAGGTCCACCGCTATGCGGGCGTACGCGGCGTAGGGATTCCGGGAAACGAGGACCGCCACGAGACACTCGGCGGCGTGATCGGGCTCGAGCACGACTGCGCCCGCCCGGGTTGTGGCCAGGTGCTTGCGATAGCGAGGATTGGCGAGAAACGACACTGCATCGGGCCCTGCCTGCTGCAGGGTCCCGACGCGGGATACCTTCTGGTCGGGATCGCCGCGCAGCTCAAGCCCGTGGCGGATCGCGAGCTCACCGAGACTCAGCTCCATGCCGGGCGGGCCGTCGTCAGCCGCCCTGGTGACGCCGCTGCAGGACCTGCAGGACCTGCTGCGTGATGTCGATGCTGTCACTCGCGTGGATGAATCCCTCGACGATTACGAGGTCATACTTCTGCGCCTGGCTGTACGCCTGGATTTCCGAGATGAAAAGCCGCTGGAGATCGCCGAGACGCTCGTTGCGCCGCAGGTTAAGATCCTCGACGAATTCGTTTTGCGCGCGCTGCAGATCCCGCTGGCCATCGCGGAATGACTGCTCCAGGCGGCGCCGCTCTTCTTCGGACAGGAAGCCCTCGCCCTGCTTCAGCTTTTCCTCGATCCCCGCCAGCTCCTCGCGCTTGGCGCGGATGTCTCTCTCGCGCGGCGCGAATTCTTCCGTGAGCGATCGCTGCAGCGCCAATGCCTGGGGCGCCTCCTCGAACAGCCGGTTCAACTTCACCACGCCAATCTTGTTTTCGGCCAATGCAGCGGCAGGTGCCGCGATCAGTGCCGTGATTAAAATCGCCCCAAGGGCTCGGGTCATTGCGTTCATATGTACGCGTTCCTCAGTTTTAATTTGTACTGTGTGGCCCTTGAGGGCATCGCACCGGCCAATCAGAAGGCCGAGCCGATCGAGAACTGGAATCGCTCCACCCGGTCGAAGCTCTCTTCGTTCAGCGGGATTCCATAACTGAACCTGAACAACCCGATGGGCGCGAGCCATTGCACGGAGATGCCGGTCGAGTACTTCAGGTCAGAAGCAGAGAAATCAAAGGTCTGAGGCTCGCGGGTGACCGGATCGAAGAACGGGGTGGTATCCGAAGAGAATATATTACCGGCGTCCACGAACAAACTGAATCGGGTCGACGTGCCGACCTCGCCCGGCAACGGGATGATCAGTTCGAGCTGGGAACTGGTCCGGACGTTCCCGCCGAAGGGGTTGTTGTTCGTATCACGCGGGCCCATCCAGCCTTCCCGGAAACCACGCACGGACCCCGGTCCACCCCCGAAAAACCGCTTGAAGGGCGGAACCTCGGTCGTGTCACCCAGCGCCTCCGCATAGGAGAACTCGGCACTCCATTCCAGGAACGTCGGCCCGACAAACGGCAGGTAATGCAGCAGGTCGTAGCGTGCCGTGTAGTACTCGACGTCGCTTCCCGGACCGGTGTAATTGAGCGACATGCGATGACGGGCGCCACGATCGGCGAACAGCACCCGGTTACGCGAGTCGTAGGCCCAGCCGAGCAGCAGTTCGTAGCTCTGGAACTGGGACTCGAACAGCGTTGCGCCGGGCAGCTCGACCGCCCTGGTGTCACCGTTGAGGAGCACCCAGCGGACGGACTGCAATGGGCTGAAATTATTGGTCAGCAGGGTCGAATCCTGCAGCTGGACACCGGCCCGGATCCGCGTGAATTCCGAGATCGGATAGCTGTACTCGAGACCCAGGCTCGCGGTCTTGGTCCCGAACTCGGAGGCCCCGGAAATAAACTGCGTGACATCACGGTAGGACGCCGACACCGTCCGGGACACACCGTCAGGCGTGACATAGGGATCCGTATGCACGAACCGGTACAAGGTGCTGAATTGTCCGGTGGATACGTCCGCCTCGATTCGATTGCCTTGTCCCAGGAAGTTCGTATGTACGAAATTGGCATTGAATATGAGGCCCTGGAGCCCGGAATAGCCAACGCCGCCACCAAAGCTTCCTGGCAGTCCCTCCTTGACGGCGAACTCGACGTCGACCAGGTCCTCCGAGCCCGCCACGGGGATCGTCTCCTTGGTCACGTCCTCGATGAACGGCAGCCGACGCAAGCGCTGCTCCGAGCGCTCCAGGGCCCGATTCGACAGGAACCCTCCCTCGAGCTGCCGCATTTCGCGCCTTAGCACCTCGTCGTTGATTCCGGTCGTGCCCGAGAAATGGATGCGGCGCAAATAGGCGCGTTTACCCGGATCCACGTAGAAGGTCACAGAAACCTCGTTGCTATCCTGGGGGACCGAAGGCACGGGGTCCACGCGCGCAAAGGCATACCCCTCCTCGCCAAGCCGGAAGGTGATGAGCTCCGCGGTCTGGGTCAGCTGGCGCCGCGAGAACGTGTCGCCCGGCTTCGACAGTACTAGCCGCCTGAGCTGTTCTTCGGGCAGGATCAGGTTGCCGGCGAGACGGATCTCGGAAATGCGGTGCGGCTCGCCCTCTGCGACATTGATCGTGATGTAGATTCCCTGGCGATCCTGGGAAATCTGCACCTGGGTAGACTCGATCTCGAAGCCCGCATAGCCACGATCCATGTAGAACGACTGCAATGTCTCGAGATCGCCGATCAGCGCCTCGCGCGAATAACGATCGTCCTGCTTGTACCAGGATTTCCAGGTGCGCGTCTTCAGCGTGAACTTGTTCCGGAGTTCGTCGTCGCTGAACACCTCGTTGCCGGTGATGGCGATCTGGCGAATGCGAGCGCGCTCACCCTCCTGAATCGTGATGTCGATATCGACACTATTCTCGGCCTTGTTTTCGGTCACGTCCGTTTCAACAACGACGCTGTACTTGCCGCGGCTGTAGTAGGTATCAACCAGGAATTGCTGGACCTCCTCGAGCACCGGCCTGTCAAAGGTCCTGCCGGGCGCGAGCCCGACATTGCGCAGGGACTCGGCGAGGTCCTCGGTCTTGATGTCCTTGTTGCCGGTCAGCGAGAAATGGCGGATCGAGGGCCGCTCGCGGACCACGACGACCAGCGTGTTGCCATCGCGCCGCAGCTCGACGTCGGAGAACAGCCCGGTGCCAAATACCGCGCGGATCGCTTCCGCAATCCGCGGCGCATCGAGCTCATCGCCCAGACTCACCGGCAGATAGTTGAATACGGTGCCCTCCGAAATCCTCTGCAGACCCTCGACCCGCATGTCCCGGACCACAAAACGGTCGTCCTGCTGTGCCGAAGCGGCTCCGGCCAGGAGGGCCAGGCTACCGGCGAGCAAGACCACCCAACGCTTGAAACGCTGCTTCACTCGCACCTCAACCAGTCGCCAACCGGACGATGTCGTTATAGAACGCGAATGTCATGAGCATCAGCAGGAGCAGGATGCCCACCTGCTGGCCGATGATCTGGGCCCGCTCCGAGACCGGGCTGCCCTTCGCGACCTCAACGCACTGGTAAACGATCTGCCCGCCATCCAGCAAGGGGATGGGCAGCAGGTTGATGATGCCCAGGCTGATGCTGACGATCGCGAGGAAGCTCAGAAAGGCGGTCAGTCCGGCCGCCGCGGTGAACCCCGCGGCCTGCGCGATATTGATCGGCCCGCTGATGTTCTTCACGGAGACCTGGCCGAGCACCATGCGCCCCATCATGGTCACGGTCAGGGCCGACATGCGCCAGGTCTCTCCGACCGCCTGGCCGATGGCACCAACGGGACCGAAGCGCTGCTCGGTGCGGACCGGATCCCACAAGTCTGCAGTGACGCGCGGGCCGGCGCCAATCCTGCCGACACGCTGGCCCTCGTCATCCGCCGCGCCGATGAACAGGGCCAGGCTGCGCGTCGCGCCCGCGCGCTCCAGCACAACGTCGACGGTTTCGCCGGGGCGCGCCCGGACGACAGCAACCAGTTCGTCCCAGCCGGCCACCGGCCGCCCATCGACGCTCAGCACGCGATCGCCCGGCTCGAGCCCCGACGCCGCAGCGGTCCCTTCGGGCACAAGCTCGCCGATGACGGCAGGGATTTGCGGGCGCCAAAGGCCGATCCCGAGTCCGGGGAACATCGCCCCCGGCTCCGTCAATGCGTGGGTATCGCCGACGTACTCGATATGCGCAGTGCGCCGATTCCCGTCCGGAGCCTCGAGTTCGAGCGTGGCCCGGCCGCCCGGCACCATTGCCTTGAGCAGGCCGAGTTGCGCGGCCATCATCGTGTCGGTGCTCGAGCCGTCCACGGCCACGATCCGGTCCCCTGAACGCAATCCGGCCTCGGCGGCGGCAGACCCCGGCTCGATGGCGCCGATGAGGGGCTTCACGGCCGGCACGCCGACCACGAACATGATCCAGTAGACCGCGATGGCGAAAAGGAAGTTGAACGCCGGGCCGGCAAACAGCACGGCGATGCGGCGGGACGGCGACTGGCGGTTGAACGCGCGTGGCAGGTCATCCGGCGCCACGTCGCCCTCGCGCTCGTCGAGCATCTTGACGTAGCCCCCCAGCGGGATGGCGGAGACCCAGTACTCCGTGCCGTCGGCCCCCGACCTGCGCCACAGGGGACGGCCAAAGCCAATGGAAAACCGCAGGACCTTGATGCCCAGCCGCCGCGCGACCCAGAAATGCCCGAACTCGTGTACGGCCACCAGTACACCGATGGCAACGATAAAGGCCAGGGCTGACGTCAGGATTCCGCTCAAAGTCTTCCTCAGGTAACGATCGCCGTCCGGCGGCTATGGGCCGCCCGGGGGCATTAGAGTGCCAATTCCCGGATTTTATCCTCGGCCGAACGCCTGGCTTGCGCGTCCAGCGCCAGGATCGCCTCGAGGGTGCCCGGATCGGGCCCCGTGTATTGTGCCAGAACCGCGCGGATGACCGTCGGTATGCTCGTAAAGCGAATGCTGCCTTCAAGAAATGCGGCGACCGCGATCTCGTTGGCGGCGTTGAGCGCGATCGGCGCCGCGCCCCCCGCCTCGGCCGCAGCCACGGCCAGGGCGAGGCAGGGAAACCGGTCCATCTCCGCCGGACGGAAGTTCAGTCGGCCCAGGGCCGCAAGGTCCAGCGGCGCCACGCCGGAGGCGATCCGATCCGGCCAGGCCAGCGCATGCGCGATAGGCGTGCGCATATCCGGGTTGCCCAGCTGCGCCAGGACGGAGCCGTCGCGGTACTCGACCAGGGAGTGGACGATGCTCTCGGGATGTACGACGACCCGGACCTGCTCCGGTCCGACGCCGAACAGGCGGCACGCCTCGATGATCTCGAGCCCCTTGTTCATCATCGTCGCCGAGTCCACCGAAATCTTTCGCCCCATGTCCCAGTTGGGATGGCGACAGGCCGCGTCCGGTGTGACCGACTCCAGGTCGGTCAACGAGGTGTCCAGGAACGGCCCGCCCGACGCCGTGAGGACCAGGCTTACCACGCCGGCGCCGTTCGGGTCGGCGCATCCCCCGGGGGGCAGGCACTGGAACAGCGCGTTGTGCTCGCTGTCGATAGGTACCAGCATCCCGCCGGAGTCCGCCAGCGCCGCCGTCAGCAACCCGCCGGCCATGACCACGGCTTCCTTGTTGGCCAGCAACACGCGCTTGCCCGCGCGTGCCGCCGCGAGCGTGGGCAACAAGCCCGCAGCCCCGACGATCGCTGCCATGACGAAATCCACGTCGTCGCGCGCCGCGACATGAGCAAGCGCCTCCGCGCCAGCCTGTACCGTTACCGGCAGGCCCTCGGCGGCCACGGCGGCAGCCAGGCGCTCGGCGGCCCCAGGATTCGCGAGGACCGCGACGGCGGGTCGGAAACGACGGCACTGCTCCAGCAGCAGCGGCCAGTTGTTGCAGCCGGTCAGGGCGCGGATTGCGAAGCGCTCAGGGTTGCGCGCCACGACGTCGAGCGTGCTCACGCCGACGCTGCCGGTCGCGCCGAGGATAGCGAGTCCCTTCACGGTGCAACCAGCCAGTGGAGTCCGAGCACATACACCGGGATCGCAGCGAGCAGGCTGTCGATCCGGTCCAGCACGCCGCCGTGGCCGGGGAATAATTGGCCGCTGTCCTTCAATCCGGCGCTGCGCTTGAGCATGCTGACACCGAGGTCCCCGACCACGGACACCCCGGCGACCGCGAGAGCGAGCGCAAGCAGCCCGGGCACCGAAACGTCGAACCAGAGCGCGCCGCCGATCCCGACGCAGGCCACCAGGGCCAGGCCGCCGAACAATCCCTCGCGCGTCTTGCCTGGACTGACCTGCGGCGCAAGCTTGGTACGACCGAAGCGCCGGCCGACAAAATAGGCGCCCACGTCCGCGGCCGCCACCACGAGGAACAGGTACAGGACCCAGGACGCACCGAAGGCCCGGGTCTTCAGCAGGTGCGCGAAAGCCAGCCACGCGAGCGGCAACAGGATCAGACCCACCAGCGCCACCATGCGCGGCGGCAATGGCAGCGGGAACCGGACCAGCAGCCCGGCCGCCAGCGCCCAGATGCCGAGCTGCACCCACAACAGCGCAAGCGGCATGCGTCCGGTCGGGGTCCACCAGGCCAGCCACCCGATCAGGAGCGCAATAAGCAGCACGAACATTGCCCGGTAAAGCGGGCGCCGGGCCTGCGCCAATCCCGCCCATTCCCAGCCAGCCACCAGCAGCAACAGGCCGAACAGGACCACGCCGACGTCGGCAGACGCGAAAAACAGCACCGTCAGCAGTGCGATCGCCAACAGCGCCGCGGTGATGATCCGTTCCTTCAGCATTCCGCATCCTTGCTTGCCGGATCGACCTGTTCAGAGGTCATGCCGAAGCGACGCTCGACGGCCCTGAAGCGCTCAAGTGCTGCGTCCAGGTCGGTCTCGTCGAAGTCGGGCCAGAGACGATCAGTGAAATAACATTCCGCGTAGGCGAGATTCCAGAGCAGGAAGTTGCTGATCCGGTGTTCACCGCCGGTGCGGATCAGCAGGTCCGGGTCCGGCAGCCCCGCCAGCGCCAGCCGCTCCGCGACGGCCCGCTCGTCGATGGCGTCCGGATCGAGACGGCCCGCCGCGGCCTCGCGTGCCAGGCCTTGCGCAGCGTGCACGATGTCCCAGCGTCCGCCATAGGCCAGCGCCACCACGAGCGTAAGCCGACGGTTGTCGCAGGTGCGCGCCTCCGCTGTCTCCATGCGCGTCTTGAGCGCCGAGGAGAGCCCCGCGCGATCCCCGATGAACGCGAGGCGGATGCCGTTGGCATGCAACTCCTCGACCTCGCGGTCCAGCGCTTCCACGAACAACCTCATCAGCGCTCCGACTTCACGCCGGGGACGCCGCCAGTTCTCGCTTGAGAACGCAAACAGCGTGAGAGTGCCGATACCGCGCTTCGCACAGGCCTCGACGATCTGCCGTGCCGTGCGCACGCCAGCCCGGTGGCCGGCCTGCCGCGGCAGGGCCCGCTGCCGGGCCCAGCGGCCATTGCCATCCATGATGACGGCGACATGGGCAGGCATGTCGGGAGGGTTCATTGGGGATCCGCCTGGCACCTGGGCTCAGACCTCGAGCAGTTCCTGCTCCTTCTCCGCGACGACCTTGTCCACGACCTCGATGTGCTTGTCGGTCAACTGCTGGATCTCGTCGTGGGCGCGGCGATCGTCGTCCTCGGAAATTTCCTTCTCCTTCAGCAGCTCCTTGACCTGGTGCAGGGCATCCCGCCGGATGTTGCGGATCGCGACCTTGGCGTTCTCGCCCTCGTGGCGGACGACCTTGCCCATGTCGCGCCGTCGCTCCTCGGTGAGCGGCGGCAGGGGCACGCGAATCACGGTGCCCGCGGTGTTCGGGTTGAGGCCGAGATCGGAGGTCATGATCGCCTTCTCGACCGGCTGCACCATCTGCCGCTCCCATGGCGTGATGGTGAGCGTCCGCGAGTCCTCGACCCCGATATTGGCCACCTGGCTCAACGGCACGGCGCTGCCGTAATACTCGACCGTGACGTGATCGAGGAGGCTGGTGTGGGCCCGGCCGGTGCGCAGCTTCTTCAGCTCGCTGCGCAACGCCTCGATGCTCTTGTTCATCCGCTCGGCGGCGTCCTTCTTGATTTCCTGCAACATGCTCGTTTCCTCTCACGCGTCGGCGGCGGGATCCGCGGCCCGGGTCACCAGGGTGCCGATGTCCTCGCCGTTGATGATCCTGAGCAGATCGCCCTTGTTGTGCAGGTTGAAGACCCGCAAGGGCAGGTCGTTGTCGCGGCACATGACCACGGCCGTGGCGTCCATGACGCCGAGCCGCGCATCCAGCACCTCGTCATAGGTCAGCCGGGTGTAACGTTCCGCGTCGGGAAAACGCTTCGGGTCGGCAGAGAAGACACCATTGACCTTGGTGGCCTTCAACAGCAGATCCGCGTTCATCTCGGTGGCCCTGAGGCTCGCAGCGGTATCGGTCGTGAAAAACGGGTTGCCTGTCCCGGCCGCGAAGATGACCACGCGACTTTTCTCCAGGTGGCGGATCGCGCGACGCCGGATGTAGTCCTCGCAAACCTCGTTGATCTTGATGGCCGACATGACGCGCGCGTGCACCCCGAGTTTCTCGAGCGCATCCTGCAGCGCCAGCGAGTTGATGACCGTGCCCAGCATCCCCATGTGGTCGCCGGTGACCCGGTCCATGCCGCCCTGGGCCAATCCCGCGCCGCGGAAGATGTTGCCGCCGCCGATCACGACCGCGACCTGGACGCCCAGCTCACGGACGTCACGCACCTCGCTCGCGATGCGGTTGATCACCTCGGGATCGATGCCGTAATCGACCCTCCCGAGGAGTGCCTCGCCGCTGAGCTTGAGGAGGATTCGTTTCGGAATTTTCCGGGTCATCTTGCCCCCTGCAATCAATGCCTTGGCAGAGCCTGCCGCAAAAAAGAACCCCGCTGTCCGCGGGGTCCTTAAGCTTACCTCATCCGGGGACGCCGTGGCCCATGGACAGCGAATTAAGAAATTGCACCGCGGGCCTCAGGCGCCACGCACCTGCGCCATCACTTCCTCGACGAAGTTATCGGCCTTCTTCTCGATGCCCTCGCCGACCTCAAAGCGGACGAAGCGCTTCACCGCCGCGCCGTGGTCGGCCAGCAGCTTGCTCACCTTCGTATCCGGGTCCTTGATGAATGGCTGGCCCATCAACGTGATCTCGGCAAGCTGCTTGCGCAGCCGGCCCTCGACCATCTTGGCGATGATCTCGGCGGGCTTGCCCTCGCCCTTGGCCTGCTCCACGAGGATTTCCCGCTCCTTGGCCAGGAAATCGCCGGGAATCTCGGTCTCGTCCACGTACTGCGGCCGCGACGCCGCAACATGCATCGCCAGGTCCCGGGCAAGACCCTCGTCGCCACCCTCGAGCGCCACCAGCACGCCGATCCGGGTGCCGTGCACGTAGCTGCCGACGATCCCTGCAGACTCCACTATCTCGAAGCGGCGCACGCCGATGTTCTCGCCGATCTTCGCGACCAGGCCACGGCGCGTTTCCTCGACGCTGGCACCGCCCATGGACGTCGCAAGCAGCGCCTCCATGTCAGCAGGTCGCGTCTCGAGCACGAGCTCGCCCACGCCTCGGGCGAAATTGCGGAAATCATCGCCGCCGGCGACAAAATCGGTTTCGCAGTTGACCTCGATGACAGCTGCGGCGTGGTGGTCGGCGGTGGTCGTCACGACGACGAGTCCCTCCGCCGCGATCCTGCCCGCCTTCTTGTCGGCCTTGGCAAGCCCCTGCTTCCGCATGTGCTCAATCGCGATCTCGAGGTCGCCGCCGGTCTCAACCAGCGCCCTCTTGCACTCCATCATGCCGGCGCCGGTGCGCTCGCGGAGCTCCTTGACCAGTGTTGCTGAAATATTCATGCCTGCTCACCTCCTTCAGCCGGAGCCTCCGGAGCTGCCGGGGCGACTGGCGCGGCCGCCGCGGCTTCCGGCGCGGCCGTGTCCGCCGGCGCCGCTGGAGCGGCCCGCGGGCGGCCACCATCGGCCTTGCGGGCGCCCTTGCGAGGCCCGGAGTCACGCTCGTCGACCTCGACGAAGTCGTCTTCGCCTGCCGGCACTTCCGGCACGGACGCCTTGCCCTCGAGCACGGCATCTGCGATTCCGCTGGTGTAAAGCTGGATCGCCCGCATGGCGTCATCGTTGCCCGGGATCACGTAGTCGATACCCTCGGGCGAGCAGTTCGTGTCGACGATCGCGACGATCGGAATGCCGAGCTTGTTGGCCTCGAGCACGGCGATGCGCTCGTGCTCGATATCGACGATGAACAGCGCATCGGGTAGCGAGCCCATATGCTTGATGCCGCCCAGGCTGCGCTCGAGCTTATCCATCTCGCGCTTCAGGCCCAGCACCTCTTTCTTGGTCAGGCTCTCGAAAGTCCCGTCCTCGGACATGGCCTCGAGATCGAACAGCCGCTTGATCGACTGCTTGACCGTCTTGTAGTTGGTCAACATCCCGCCGAGCCAGCGATAGCTGACGAAAGGCATGCCGCAGCGTTCCGCCTCGCGCTGGATCGACTCGCGCGCCGAGCGCTTCGTGCCGACGAACAGCACGCTGCCGCCGTCAGTCGCCAGCTTGCGAATGAAGTCCTGCGACTTGATGTAAAGCGGCAGGGTCTTCTCGAGATTAATGATGTGAATCTTGTTACGTTCGCCAAAGATGTAGGGTGACATCTTCGGGTTCCAGAAACGGGTCTGGTGGCCGAAATGAACGCCGGCCTCCAGCATCTGGCGCATGGAGATAGAAGCCATGTTGTACTCCTTCGGGTTAAGCCTCCACGCACCCCACCCGGCAACCTTCTTTCCTGCGGAAAGTCGGCACCCAGCCGGGCGTGACGGTGCGTGTGTGGGATTTAATTGCGATTAAGGCGCGCGCTTTATACCATAGGTCGCCTGTCTGGACAATCTCCCCGGTCGTCTCCGGGGCCACACTAAGTGGTTGAACCGGGATGAAGTTCTCCCTCTTCGGACACCATCAGGACGCGGCTCGGGAGGCCGCCAGCGCCATGCCCGTGACTATCAAGAAGACCGCCGCCGAGCGCGACGGGATGCGCCAGGCCGGGCGCCTGGCCGCCGAAGTGCTCGACATGATCGGCGCGCACGTCCAGCCGGGCGTGTCGACCGACGAGCTCGACGCGATCTGCCACGAGTACATCACCGGCAGCCTCGCTGCCATTCCCGCGCCGCTGAATTACCGGGGGTTTCCGAAGTCCATCTGCACCTCGGTCAACCACGTCGTGTGCCACGGCATCCCCGGCGACCGCAGGCTCAAGAAGGGCGACATCGTGAATATCGACATCACCGTCATCAAGGACGGGTGGCACGGGGACACCAGCCGGATGTTCTTCGTCGGCGAGCCTACGGTCAGCGGCCGCCGCGTCAGCGAGGTATCGCACGAGGCCATGCGCCGCGGCATCGAGATCGTCGCGCCAGGCGTCCGTCTCGGGGATATCGGCCATGTCATCCAGGCTTATGTCGAGGCACAGCACTGCTCTGTCGTGCGCGAGTACTGCGGGCATGGCATCGGCCGTGAGTTCCACGAAGATCCGCAGGTGCTGCACTACGGCAAGCCCGGTACCGGCCTTGAGCTCGTCCCGGGCATGACATTCACGATCGAGCCGATGGTCAACGCCGGCAAGCGTGACGTGCGCCTCCTGCCCGACGGCTGGACCGTCGTGACCAAGGATCACTCACTGTCGGCACAATGGGAGCACACGATCCTCGTGACCGAGGACGGCCACGAGGTCCTCACGCTCGGCGCCTCGGGGCGGATCTGAACACTCCCGTGGACCCAGCCGCGCGGACCGCCCCCCTGGCGGATACCATGCCGACACTGCCCGGGCCCGAGGTGAGCCCGGGCATCGAGACGATCAGGATCTTCCGGCAGGTCCTGGAGGCCGGCGACCTGGGACTGCGCCAGCGCTTCAAGGCGGACGAACCCGTCGACCACCTGGTGCGCGATCGCGCCCGCCTGATCGACATCGCGCTGGTGCGCGCCTGGCGCATGCATCTCGGCGAGGCCGCGGAGCAGCTGGCATTGGTCGCCGTCGGCGGCTACGGCCGCGGCGAGCTGCACCCCTGCTCCGACATCGACATCATGATCATCGTCCCGGACGGGGACGGCGCCGCCTGGCAGGATCGAGTCGCCGGCTTCCTCACGTTCCTCTGGGACATCGGCCTCGAGGTCGGCCACAGCGTCCGCACGGTTGCCGAGTGCACTCGACAGGCCGAGGCCGACGTCACCGTGGTCACCACGCTGATGGAGTCCCGCCTGCTGGACGGGAAGGCGGCCCTCTTCGAAGCGATGCAGGGCGTCACCAGCCCCGACCGGTTGTGGCCCCCGCAGGCATTCTTTGCGGCCAAGTGCGCGGAGCAGACCGCCCGGCACCACCGCTACCACGACACGGCCCATAACCTGGAGCCGAACATCAAGGGCAGTCCCGGCGGCCTGCGGGACATCCAGGTCGTCTGCTGGGTCGCGCGGCGCCATTTCGGCATCGGCAGCCTGCACCAGCTCGCGCAGCAAGGCTTCCTCACCGACTACGAGTACCGCCGGCTGCTCGCCGGCCAGAACTTCTTGTGGCGGATCCGCTGGGCGCTGCACACCATCACCGGGCGCCGCGAGGATCGCCTGCTGTTCGACCACCAGGTCAACCTGGCCCAGATGTTCGGCTACGAGGATGCCAGCTTTACGCTCGCCGTCGAGCAGTTCATGCAGAAGTACTATCGCACGGTGCAGGAACTCGCCCGGCTCAACGAGATGCTGCTGCAGCTGTTCGAAGAAGCGATCCTGCTCGATCCGGCCGCGCCGCCACGATCGCTGAACGCAAGGTTCCAGGTGCGCAACAACTTCCTCGAGGTCAAGGACGACGACGTCTTCGAGCGCTCGCCCGCCGCGCTGCTGGAAATATTCCTGTTGCTGCAGCAGGAGCCCGGGCTGAAAGGCGTGAGCGCCGGTACCATCCGCCAGGTGCGCCGCGCGCTGCCGCTGATCGACGAAGAATTCCGCCAGAATCCGCGTCATCACCGCCTGTTCATGGACATCATCCGTGCGCCGGCGGGCGTCACCCACGAGTTGCGGCGCATGAACCGCTACGGCGTGCTGGCCCGCTATATCCCCGCGTTCGGCCGCGTTACCGGACGCATGCAGTTCGACCTGTTTCACGCCTACACCGTGGATGCGCACACCTTGTTCGTCGTCTCGAACCTGAGGCGCTTCGCGTTGTCGCGCTTCGACCACGAGATGCCGATGTGCAGCCGCATCATGCAGTCGCTGCCGAAGCCAGAGCTCGCGTACCTGGCCGGGCTGTTCCACGACATCGCCAAGGGACGCGGCGGAGATCACTCGGAACTGGGGGCGGTCGACGCCGAGGCGTTCTGTCTTGAGCACGGCCTGTCGCCCTATGACGCCCGGCTCGTCGCATGGCTGGTACGGCACCACCTCGTGTTCTCCATCACCGCGCAGAAAAAAGACATCTACGACCCGGCGGTGGTCGCGGAGTTCGCCCGCCGCGTGGGTGACGAGGCCCACCTGGACTATCTCTACGTGCTCACGGTCGCGGACGTACGCGGCACGAGCCCCAAGCTGTGGAACGCATGGAAAGCGTCCCTGTTCGAGGAATTCTACGACAGCGTCAAGCGGGCGTTGCGCGCCGGGCTCGAGTCCCCGATCGACTCCGAGCAACTGATCGCCGAGACCCAGGAAGGCGCGCTGGCGCTGCTCGCTGCGCGCGGCATCCGCGCCGCGCGCGCGCGCGAGGTCTGGGGTGGTTTTGCCGGCGAGTATTTCCTGCGCCACACGCCGGAGGAGATCGCATGGCACATCCGTGTCCTCGCGGGGCTCGAGGACCGTGGCGAGCAGTCTGCCGTCTCGGTCGAACAGCAGACAGGGCGCGGCGGCACGGCCATCATGATCTGCACGGTCAGCGGACAGCACAGTTTCGCGCGTGCCACCGGCGCGCTGGACGAGCTCGGCCTCAATATCCTCGATGCCCGCGTCGTCCCCGTGGGCGATGGGCGCAACGTGCATACCTACGTAGTGCTGGAGAACGACGGCACCCCGATCGACGACCACGAGCGGCTGGTACAGATCGAGGCCGCCGTGCGCAAGGCGACCCTCGAGCATAGCGGGCGCATGCCGACCGTGATGCGCCAACCGCCACGGCAGGTGAGGCTCTTTTCAACGCCGACGCGCATCGCCTTCTCCGAGGATCTCGACGGACGGCGTACCGTGCTCGAACTCGTCGCGGCGGATCGGCCGGGCCTGTTGTGCGAGGTCGGCAAGGCGTTCTACGAGAACAACGTCTCGCTGCGCGCCGCCAAAATCATGACGGTCGGCGAGCGCGCCGAGGACGTGTTCTACATCACCACGCACGAGGGCGAGACCCTTGACGCGGCTGCCCGCGACGCGCTTGGCGAGCAGCTGAAGGCGCGTCTTGACCAGCCCGCGGCCGCGCGCTGAAGCGCCCGACCTCGCACAGGACTTCCCACAGATGAACCCGCTGCTCGACCGCCTTCACCCGTATCCCTTCGAGCGCCTCGCCGCCCTCCTCGCGGACGCCAGCCCGCCGGCCGACCGGCCGCATATCGCCCTGTCGATCGGCGAGCCAAGGCACGCACCACCCGCGTTCGTCGGCGATGCCCTGATCCGGGCACTCAACCGCCTTGCGGTTTACCCGAAGGCGGCCGGTCTGCCCCAGCTGCGCGGCGCCTGCGCGGCGTGGCTCGAGCGCCGCTTCGCACTCAGCGCAGGCACCGTCGACCCGGATACCATGATCTTGCCCGTCAACGGCACGCGCGAAGGCCTGTTTTCTTTCGTCCAGGCGATGCTCGATCCCGCTGCAGGCGGCCTGGTCCTGATACCCAACCCCTTCTACCAGATCTACGAGGGCGCGGCGCTGCTCGCGGGCGCGGAGCCGTACTACCTGGCTACGACCGCGGAAAATGGTTTCCTGCCGGACCTGGATGGCGTTCCCGATGACGTGTGGCAGCGCTGCCGGATCCTTTTCATCTGCACCCCGGGCAACCCCACGGGCGCCGTGATGGACGATGCCTACCTGCAGCGCGTGCTGCAACTGTCGGCGCGCCATGGCTTCGTGGTCGCGTCCGACGAGTGCTACGCAGACATCTATCTCGACGAGAGTTCGCCCCCGCCGGGGCTGCTGGGCGCCTGCCTGCGCGCCGGCAATGGCAGATTCACCAACTGCGCCGTGTTTCACAGCCTGTCGAAGCGCTCCAGTGTGCCGGGGCTGCGCTCAGGTTTCGTGGCCGGCGACCCGGCGCTCATGGATCGTTTCCGCCTGTATCGCACCTACCACGGCTGCGCCGTGCCCGAGATGGTGCAACTCGCCAGCGTCACGGCCTGGGCCGACGATCAGCACGCTGCCGAGAACCGGCGGCTCTACCAGGAAAAATTTACGGCGGTCTTGCCGATCTTCGCGGAAGTCATGCCGGTCCAGCGGCCGCCGGCGGCCTTCTACCTGTGGCTGGAGACGCCGTGCGACGACGAGGCGTTCACGCGCGCCCTGTACGCCACGGAAAACGTGACCGTGCTCCCGGGCCGGTACCTGTCGCGGGACAGCGCCAGCGGCAACCCGGGCGTCGGCCGCGTGCGCGTTTCGCTGGTCGCCGAGCTAGACGAATGCATCGAGGCCGCGCGCCGCATTGCGCGTTTCGTGGCCGCCCTTTCCTGAACTGGCCCGAGAACCGGGGGACACATGAGCAAACTGCGGGACATCATCGAGGCGGCTTTCGAGGAGCGCACGCGATTCACCCCGGATGACACGCCAGACGATATCCGTCAGGCCGTGGCCGAGTCGATCGATGCGCTGGACGACGGCCGCGAGCGTGTCGCCGAGAAGGTGGGTGGCACGTGGCACGTCAACGAGTGGCTGAAGAAAGCCGTGCTGTTGTCGTTCCGGATCGACAAGAACCGGCTGATCGAGATGGGCGCGCTGCACGGCTGGGACAAGGTGCCGCTGAAGTACACGGGCTATGATGCGGCCGCGTTCGGTTTCACGGGTGCCCGCATCGTGCCCCCGGCGATCGTGCGTCGCGGGGCGTATATTTCCGCCGACGTCGTCCTCATGCCCAGCTACGTGAACATCGGTGCCTGGATCGGCCCGGGCACCATGGTCGATACGTGGGCGACCGTCGGTTCCTGCGCCCAGATCGGCGCAAATGTGCATATCTCGGGCGGCGCGGGAATCGGCGGCGTGCTCGAGCCGTTGCAGTCGAACCCGACGATCATCGAGGACAACTGCTTCATCGGTGCGCGGTCCGAGATCGTCGAGGGCGTGATCGTGGAAGAAGGCGCCGTTGTTTCGATGGGCGTATTTATCGGGCAGAGCACGCGCATCTATGACCGGGAACGTGACGAGGTTTCCTACGGCCGGGTCCCCGCGGGGGCCGTCGTGGTGGCCGGCACGCTGCCTTCGAGCGTCGGCAGCTGCCAGCTCGCGTGCGCCGTCATCGTCAAGCGCGTCGACGCTGCGACACGCTCCAAGGTGGGTATCAACGAACTGCTGCGCTCCGCACGCTAGGGACTGCCGGCGAACGGCTGGTCCTCAGCCCCCAGGCGGCTCCGGCACCGGGTCGAGGGGTTCCTCGGGGGCCTCCCCGGTGGGCGACTCGACCGGCGCATCCAGCGGGACCCCGTCGCCGTCTTCGTCGACCGCCGCTTCGGACACGGCGTCGGGCGCCGGCTCCGAATTCAACAAGTGCTTGTGGAGGAACAGCACGACTGCGTTGTTGTAGCGGTCGCGATTGCTCTTTTTCCGAAATCCATGCCCTTCGTCGCGCGCCAGGAAGTACCAGACCTCGCCGCCGAGCCTGCGGATCGTCTCCACCATCTGGTCGGCTTCGGACTGCGGCACCCGCGGGTCGTTGGCTCCCTGGGCGATGAACAGCGGGCTCTGGATACGGTGCGCGTGCGTGGTCGGCGAGATGGATTCCAGGAAGGCGCGCATCTTCGGGTCGCGCTCGTCGCCATACTCTTCGCGGCGCAGGAAACGCCGATAGTCACGCGTGCTTTCCAGGAAGGTCACGAAGTTGCTGATCCCCACGACGTTGACGCCGGCCCGCAGCCGATTTCCATAGTGAATCATGGCCGCCATGACCATGTAGCCGCCGTAGGAACCGCCGATGACGCCCACGCGACCGGCATCGAGTTCGGGCTGGACGGCGATCCAGTCCAGCAGCGCCCCGACATCGCGGACCGAATCCTCGCGCAAGCGTCCGTTGTCCAGCCGCTGAAAGCTGCTGCCGTAGCCGGTCGAACCGCGTACGTTAGGCGCAATCACGGCCAGGCCCAGCTCGTTGACCCAGTATTGCAGCACCGGATTGAAGGTCGGCCTGGCCTGGCTCGCAGGCCCGCCGTGCATGAGGATCAGAACGGCGTGCGGCCCCGGACCCGGCGGCCGGTAATAGAAGGCTGGGATCGTCCGGCGTGGCGGCGGCTGGTGCATCTCTACGCTGGCCGGCTCCTGTCCCTGCTGAACCTGCTCCTCTGCCTGCGGTTCCTGATCCGCCTCCGCGACTTCGCTCGACGCCCCGGCCTCCGGGGCCTGCTCGGGTTGCACGCCCCCCTCGTAGTCGAATGTCGGGTAGCGGATCAGCGTGGGGGGCACGAAGTGTTCCGTGGATAGCCCGCCGACCTCGCTCTGCGTCCACTGCGTCAGCTGGGTTTCCCCGACCCGAAACGAATAGACGTCGCCGGGGCTGCGCGGCGAGTTCAGCGTAAACCCGATACGCCAGCCGTCCTCCGAGAAGCGCAGGCCGCGCACCACGCCAATGGGAAGCTCCGGCACCGGCACCGTGCGCCAACCGCGGATGGCGCGCAGGTGAATCTCAGAACGGCCGTCGGCATTGACCACGAACGCCAGGTACCGGCCCTCCTGGGAAAGCGCAAAACCGGTGACATCCCATGGGATGTCGCCTGACAGGAGGCGGCTGTCCCCGGTGGCCAGGTCGTGATAGCGTAGCTGGCGGAACTCGCTGTCCTCGTCGGCGGTGTAGAACACGCCTCGCCCATCGCGGGAGAACCGGGCGCTGCCGAAGGACACCGCATCGATACTCGTGCGGAACAGCTCCAGTGACCCGGTCTCCAGGTCCAGGATGTGCGGATACGACTCGGCCGCCGAGACGTATCGTAATACGAGCAGCCTCGTGTCGTCTGGCGACCAATCCAGCGCATACCACAGACCTTCCCTTTCCAAGACCGGGCGGGTCTCGCCGCTCGACATGTCATAGAGGTGGATGTCGGTGTCGCGACCGTTGCGCTGGGTGGTGGAAAATGCAAAGTAGTCGCCCGAGTTGGACCAGCGCGGCGCCGTATTGCGCGCGTGGCCCGTCGTCAGGCGCCGCTGCCGGCCGCTGGCCAGGTCCTGGTGGTAGATCTGGTAGTGCTCGTCCCCGCCCGAATCCTTGCCGAACAGGAACCCGGGGCGTTCCGGGTCGGACACCGGTGTCACGTTATTCACGGGTTCCTGGAAAAACGTGATCTGCTGGCGATCGCCGAGCGGGTCGCGCACCTGGTGCACCTGGCGCGTCTGCCCGAAACGCGTCGTGATGAGCATGCCCTGGGGCGCCGGCAGCCAGCCCGCGAACGATGCCGCGCGCGCCTGCTGGTACTGGAACAGCGTATCGGCGATCTCATCCGGGACGTCGGGAATGTTCTCCATCAGCAGCGCGCCGAGTTCGACCCGGCGCACCTCGGCCACCGCCGGTTCGTCGGCCACGAGCTCCGCGGCCGCAGCCTCGCCCCCCACCGGGTCGCTGGCGGCCGCCAGCGGCGCCAGGACCGCAAGCAACAATGCCGGCAGCCTGCCAGAGGTTATCCATGTCGATGCGCGCATCCGTCCTTCGACCGCCGAGACCTGAGACAGTTTCCGTTCGGATGAATGAATATCAGTCATTTGCTCACTTGTCGTGAACGCCCATCACATGGAGGCGGGTTCCGCCAGTGTCTCCGCCCGCTCGCCCAGCACGGCCTCGACAGCGCCGCGCAGGACCTCCAGGCTGACCGGCTCCCCCTTCGACACGAGGTGCTTGACAACGTCATCCAGGCTCTTTGCCCGTTCGGACTTGCGGAGAATTTCGCGGTCGAGCTCACGGAACAGCAACACCGCGCGTGCCGTCACCGGCCCGCGGGCGCGCGGCGTATCCAGGTCCTTGAGCTCCAGGTCGCCGCCCCATTCGTGCAACTGCTGGAAGCCACGCCGGAAGCGCCGCGTGGTGATCGTGCCTGAACGCCACATGAGCTTGAGCGAGTAATATTCCGCCAGCCCCTCTACGATCCAGTCACCCCCGTCCCGGCTGCGCAGCCTCGTCGCGACGTGGACCAGTTCGTGCAACAGCGTGCTGGTGGCATTCCCGCTGAGCAACGGCCGGTCGGCATGCAGGTATAGCGAGTTGGGACCCGAGAGCCCTCCGCGCCACATCTCCTCACGCGCGCTCACGATCAGGATTCGTTCGGGCAACCGGTCCACGATGGCCCGCAGCCTTGGCAAATTCCAGTTCATGAAGGCCAGGATATCCATGTGTCGCACGCCCTGGTTCAGCGGGCCCGCGACGATGACGTCGACGCGGGCGATGCGCTCCCGCCGTATGCCCAGGCGACCCGCCGCCATCCAGCCGGTCGGGCGATCGAAGCCCCGCTCGGGGTTTTCGATGCGATAAACGTTCGGGCGCAGCTCCTCGAAAGCGGATACGAAGGACCATCCCTCGGGCAGGTGCACATGCAGCTCAGCTTCCGCCTCGGACCCGGCCTCTTGCAGCAGGCGGGCCGGCGGGACCACGTCGTCGCCACGGAACAACGCCCAGTCATGCGTCATGCGGGCATCGAAGGCCTGGCCGCGCCGGTGATCGATCTTGACGACGAACCTCAGCTGGCCGCCCTCCACGGGCGGCGTCCAGGTGAGGTACTTGCCGTCGCGCTCGAGCTTGCCGTCGGCCTCGAACCTGTCCTGGCGCGCGGGATCCACGGAGAAACGCAGCCAGCGGATATTGTGGGAGCCCTTGCCGAGCGTCAGGGCGACATCGGCAAGACCCGCGTCCGGCCTGAGCGTCAGGTCATAGCGAAGCTCATAGGGAAATACTTCCGGCACTGGATCCGCTGCGAATGCGCACAGGCAGGCGAATAACAGCCCGCACGTGACAGCGGCCAATCCGCAAGAACGCAGGCCCGCATGGCGTGGTGACTTGTGGGCTTGCTTTGCCATATGGCGCCTACTTTATCAGGCCCCGGCCGCCAGGATGGGACTGGCGCACACAAACTATGCCACCGTCCACGGCGAGCACACCGCGCCCGGGACACTCGGAAATCCTCCATCGCCCGCACCGGCGGAGCGCGCTAAAATATGGCTTCTTCAGGGGCGACGCGAGCATGGTCCCTCAATCAACACGTTTCCTCGCGGGTGATGCAAATGACAGAGCTGGACAAAAACGAGGCAGTCGCCCGATCGATCCTGGGCGTTGAACTGGACCCCGCCGAGTGCGCGGCGCTGGCTGGGAAGATGGGTATGCAGCCGATCCGGAAAGGCGAGCTCGTCGTCCGCGAAGGCGACAATCGCCGGACCCTGTTCGTGCTTGCCGATGGCCAGCTGAGCGTCTGCAAGGCCGACGGCGATCACGAGGCCTGCCTGTACCAGCTGCGCATGGGCGAATGTGCCGGCACCCGGGCTTTCCTGGATGGCTCGGAGCGCAAGGCAATGCTGCGCGCCGAGACCGATGGCGCCCTGCTCACGCTCGAGCCGGACGACTTCGAAAGCCTCATCGAGACGCAGCCCCGGGTGGTCTACAAGGTGATGCGCGCCCTGTTCCGCGTCACTCACGCCAATCTCATGCGCATGAACCTCGAGTCGGCGGAACTGCGCAATTACATGATGAAGACTGGCGGCCGGTACTGACGCCACGCAGGTGTCCGGGCTGCCGTTCGCTTGCCGCCGGGCGACGCCGTCTTCTAAAAAAGGGCGCTCAGCCCGGGCACCCTTCGACTGTCGAGCCGGTCTCCCCGCCTCAGGGCGTGACCGGTAACAGCACCGCGTCGATCACGTGAATGACGCCACTGCTGGCATTGATGTTCACAAACGGGGGCACCACGCCCACGGACTGCCCGGCGATATCGTTCAGCAAGAGGTCGGGGTTGGTGATGACGAACTGGCCGTTCAGCATCCGGTAGCGATCGCGGCGGCAGCGCAGACAAAAAAACGATACGCGTTTAGCATGATGGCAGCTCTCCCCTCGGATGTTATTGTCACAGTTCAGGCCTGCCAGCCCGTGTGAACGTGTTTCGGCGCACGCCGCGCACTGAACTCACGGGCGACGCTGCGATCGCCGACGGTGATACCCTCGGCCCGCAAAGGAGGAAATAGACATGCATTGGAGTCGAATTCTCGGCGTGGGCCTGCTCGTCGCAGGGGTGATCCTGCTGTTCATGGGCTGGAATGCCTCGGAAAGTCTTGCCGAAAACGTTCACGAACAGCTGACCGGCCGCTTTACCGCCGAGACGACGCGCTACCTGGTCGGGGGCGGACTCGCTGCTGTTGTCGGACTGCTGCTGCTCATGTTCGGCGTGCGCCGCTGACGCTGCGTGGCAACAGGTATCGACACGCCGGGGCTGCCTGGTGAGGTGTTGTGACCCGCCGCGGGTCACCAAGGCTGAGCGATGAACGCTGAACCCCACATCTACGTGGATGCCGACGCATGCCCGGTCAAGGCGGAGGCCGCCCGGGTCGCCGTACGGCATCGCGTGCCCGTGACCTTCGTGGCAAATTCCTATTTGCAGTTACCGCGCGGTGCGCGGGTGCACATGAAGGTGGTATCCGGCGCGTTCGATGCTGCCGACGACTGGATCGTCAGCCAGGTCGTCACCGGCGATATCGTCATCACTGCCGATATACCGCTGGCCTCCTCGGCCCTGAAAAAGGGGGCGCGCGTCCTGGGGCCCGGAGGCAAGCCGTTCACCGACGATAACATCGGCAACGCTCTGGCGACACGTGAACTGATGGCCGACCTGCGCGCCTATGGTGTCGGGGGGGGACCGCCGCCCTTCGAGCAGCGCGACCGCTCGAGATTTCTGCAGGCGCTGGAACTCGCGGTGCGCGAGGCCATCCGCAGCGTTCAGTAGGGGACTGCGAATCTGCCGCTAACGATCCGGGCAGAGCGAAGGTCGCTGGGAGCGCCACGCGGCAACGGGGCCCGTACACTCGCCCTGCGGCCACTCAGAGGCGATCCGTGTCCCGGATAAAGCTGGCGAGATCCTCCCGATACTTGCGCAACGATGGTTCGTGCAGGTACATCATGTGCCCCGCCTCGTAATACGCCATCCGGATGCGCTCACGCGCCTCCGGCGGGATATCCAGGTGCGAGACATCGTGCTTGGTCGCCTGCATCGGCGTGGCCAGGTCGTAGTAGCCCTGCTGCACCAGCATGTGCAGGCCCGGGTTCAGGGTCAGCGCCCTGGACAATGCGGGTCGCAGGTCTGCCGCGGAGGCCCAGCCCCCGCGTGAGCCCGGCGGGCGGTAACGCCAGTCCCACTCGAGGCCGAACGCGGACACGACGTAAGTCTCGTCCTTGCCGAACTTGAGCTCGTTGTGCAGGTAATCCAGGAACGCAGCGGTGAATGCGGGCCCGACCGCCGGGAAGAACGGGTCGTAATCCATTCTCTCGCCCAACGGATTGATCGCGGCACCGATGAAACGGGAATCGATCCGCCCTGTGACGATCTGTTCGTCGCGTTGCAGTTCCTGCGCGAATCGCGTGTGCCCCGCACGCAAATTCGCCTTCATCCAGAATTCGACGCGGGTGCCAGTATAGGAGGCGAGCCGCTCGGCAACCGCGCGCTTCTCAGTCTCGGCGATCGTATTGCCCTTCATCAACGCCGGCGCATAGACGTCATACGCGAAGCGATCGACCTCCTCCACGAAGCGCTCGAGACTCGCCGGCTTGCCGGGCACCAGGTCGTGGTACCAGGCCGTGGCGGCCAAGGTGGACAGGTACAGGACATGCGGCATGTCGTTGGTCGAGCTGTCCACGCCTGAAGTCACGCTCATGAAGGGCGACACCATGACGACGCCGTTGAAATTCATGCCATGACGTTCCTGCAGGTGCGCCACGAGCCCCGCGGCACGCATGCCGCCATAACTTTCCCCCAGGAGGTACTTCGGCGACGCCCAGCGACCGCTGTCGGTCACGTACTGCTTGATGAAAGCGCCTACCGATTCGATATCCTGGTTCACGCCCCAGAATGCCTCGCCCTTCGCCTCGCCGAGGGGCTTGCTGAAGCCGGTGCCGACCGGGTCGATCATCACGATGTCGGTGACATCCAGGACGCTGAATTCATTGTCCACGCGCTCGGACGGCGGTGGCGGCGTGAAGCCCTTGTCGGTCACGACGACGCGCTTCGGGCCCAGGATGCCGATATGCAGCCAGATCGAAGACGAGCCGGGTCCGCCGTTGAAGGCGAACATCACGGGGCGCCGCGCGAGATTGCCGATACCGTCCCGGGTGTACGCCGTATAGCCGAAGCGGGCATGGGGCTCGCCCTTGTCGTTCTTCAGGATCAGCCAGCCGACGGTGGCCGTGTACTTCACGGCCTGGCCGTCGATACGTATCGAGTGGCTCGTGGTGCTGGACCTCGCCTCCGGCGCCTCTGCCGTGGCGACCCCGCCGGACCCGGGCTTGTCCTCGGCCAGCGCGGGGAACGATGCCAGCAGCACGGCGGCGGCGGCGGCGGCGAGCAACATGATTCTCGTCATGATCAAAATCTCCTGGAGTCTCTCGCCGCGGTGATGCCCCGCCAGGAACACAGGGCCCCGCGGCAACTTGATGTACAGTCTAGCGCCGTGACGCCTGCCGGTGCGACGTCTTATGACCACCTACGACCCAGTTCGTTTCGAACGGTTGCGCTGGACCATATATGGCGTCCTCGTCGCCGCCTACATGCTGGCATTCTTCCATCGCTTCGCCCCCGCGATGGTCTCCGCCGAACTGGTGCAGGCTTTCGGCATCAGTGCGGCTGCACTGGGCTCGCTCGCCGCGATGTACTTCTATATCTACACGGCCATGCAGATTCCGGCCGGCGTCCTCGCCGATACGCTGGGCTCGCGCTTCGCGGTTACGCTGGGCAACATCGTGGCGGGCACCGGCTCCGTCGTGTTCGGCATGGCAGAGACCTTCGCCACGGCCAGCATCGGGCGCTTCCTGGTCGGCCTCGGCGTCTCCGTCGTGTTCGTCGGCCTCATGAAGAGCAACACGGTCTGGTTCAGTGAGCGGCGCTATGGCACCGTGAGCGGGCTGACCCTCCTGCTGGGCAACCTCGGCGCCATCGCGGCCACTGGGCCGCTGGCCCTGATGCTCATGCACATCGACTGGCGCACGCTGTTCGTCGTGCTCGGCGTGGTCGCCATCGGACTCGGCCTGGTCTCCTGGTGGCTCGTGCGCGACAAGCCCGAGGACCTGGGTTTTCCGTCCGTTCGCGAGATGGAAGGCCAGGCCGCCCACGCACCACGCACCCGGCACTGGATCCATGACCTGCGCGTGGTCCTTGCCAACCGCCGCCTGTGGCCGGGGTTCGTCTATGACTTCGGTATGACTGGCAGCCTGTTCGGCATGCTTGGGCTGTGGGCGGTGCCGCTGCTGCGGGACGTACACGGTCTCAGCCGTGGCGAGGCCTCGGTCTACGCCACGCTCGCGACCGCCGCCTTCGCGCTGGGTTGTCTCGCAGCTGGCAGCCTGTCGGATCGCCTGCAACGGCGGCGCCCGGTGCTGCAGGCAGGCGCACTGGCTTACCTGCTGGCCTGCCTGGCCCTGCTGTTCCTGCCCTGGACCCCGGGTGCGATGGCGCTGGGCCTGTTCGCGCTGCTCGGCCTGAGCGCCGGCAGTTTCGTGGTGGCCTATGCGCACGCCAAGGAGGTCACTGCGCCCGCGTTCTCCGGCATGGCGATCGCGCTGGTGAACACCGGGTTATTTCTCGGGACCGCGCTGTTCCAGCCGATGTTCGGCGGCGCCATGGACTTCGGCTGGGACGGCCGCCTGCTGGACGGCGTGCCGGTTTACGCGGCGGCAGACTATCGCCGCGGCTTGTGGCTGCTCGCCGGCTTTGCCGCCATGGCAGCGCTCGCGTCGCGTTTCCTGGTGGAAACGAACTGCCGCAACGTGGCCCCGGCTCTCGGCAGCCGTTGACTCCGTAACCGGCGGCAGCCGCACCGGCAGCAGGCGTGGGGCTGCAGCCGCGGCCATCGATGCATCGGTTTCTCACGATTGCCCCTGCGCGCCCCGGGTTCACACTGGGTATCGGCAACCACGGCGACAGGTTCGGCTTCCCGCCGGCCCGTCGCGCGACACGAAGGATACCGATGGGCACTGACACCTACGCGCGCTGTTCCATCCCGGGAACCGAAGGTAACGCGGCGGAGGTGCTCGCGCGCTGGAACAACGATCCGACCCACCTCGTGCAGGTGCTGCGGGAGGTCCAGGAAGACTGCGGCTGGCTGCAGCCGGCCGTCCTGTCGTCGGTCGCCCGCAGGCTTGGCTTGCCGCTGGCGACGGTACGCGGCGTCGCCGGCTTCTACTCGTTCTTCCACACCGAGCCGGCCGGCGCCTACCGCGTGCTGTTCTCGGACAATGTCACCGACCGGATGCAGGGCAGCGAGGCCCTGATGGACGACTTCTGCCGCCAGCTCTGGGTCGAGCCCGGCAGGGTCTCGGAAGACGGACTGGTCAGAGTGGACCGGACCTCCTGCACGGGACTCTGCGACCAGGGTCCGGGCCTGCTGGTCAACGGCCGTGCGATCGCTAACGCGAGCCGCGAGCGTCTGGCCGTGATACGGGAACTCATCGTCGGACGTCGGCCCCTCGATGAGTGGCCGCGGGAGCTGTTCGAGATCGCGGACAACGTTCGCCGCCGCCACGTCCTGCTCGGCAGCAATTTGCGGCCTGGGGAAGCGATCCGTGCAGCGCTCGAGCGCGGCGCGGCCATCGAACGCGAGCTGGCGGCCAATGAGCGTTCCTGGCGGGAGGGGATCCCCGACGAATCGCAGGGACCAATGGCCACGCTCAGGGAAATCGAGCGCTCGGCCCTGCGCGGGCGCGGGGGCGCGGGCTTCACCACCGCGGCGAAGTGGGCGGCCTGCCGCGCTGCCCCGGCCGACATTCGCTACGTGGTGTGCAACGCCGACGAGGGCGAGCCCGGCACGTTCAAGGACCGCGTCCTGCTCACGAGCTACGCCGACCTGCTGTTCGACGGCATGACCGTGGCCGCCTTCTGCGTGGGTGCCCGGGAGGGCCTGGTCTACCTGCGCGGCGAGTATCGTCACTTGCTGGAGCCGTTGCAGGCCACGCTCGAGCGGCGCCAGGCAGCCGGCCTGCTCGGCCAGGGCATTCTCGGTCGGCATGGCTTCGACTTCGATATCCGGATTCACGTTGGCGCGGGCTCGTACGTGTGCGGCGAAGAATCGGCGTTGCTCGAATCCCTGCAAGGCAAACGCGGCATTCCCCGCAACCGCCCGCCTTATCCGGTCACCCACGGTTACCTGGGCCGACCCACCGTGGTCAACAACGTCGAGACGCTGTGCGCCACGGCCCTGATCGCCGTATACGGCGGGGAGTGGTTCCGCGCCATCGGGACACCGCGCTCGACGGGCAGCAAGATCCTGTCGGTCGCCGGCGACTGTCCCCGTCCCGGGCTGTACGAATACCCGTACGGCATTACGGTGCGCGACGTGCTGGCCGACTGCGGCGCCGAGCGCACGCTCGCGGTGCAGGTCAGCGGGCCCTCTGGCCATTGCGTCGATGCCAGCGAATTCGATCACCGTATCGCCTTCGAGGACCTGCCAACGGCCGGCGCCTTCACCATCTTCGACGACAGCCGCGACATGTTCGAAGTGGCCCGTAATTACATCGAGTTCTTCGCCCACGAGAGCTGCGGCTTCTGCACCCCCTGCCGCGTCGGCACCAGCATGCTCCGCGGCATCATGGGCAAGATCCACCGGGGCCGCGGCAGTCTGCATGAACTGGAGAAGATGTCGCGCCTCAATCCCGTCCTGCAGATGTCCGCCCACTGCGGCCTCGGGCATACGGCCTGCAACCCGGTCATCGACACGTTGAAACGCTTCCGGCCCGCCTATGAGAGGCGGCTGCAGGCGCTCAGGTTCGCACCCGACTTCGACCTCGACGCCGCGCTCGCCGCCGCGCGCCGCGCGACGGGCCGCGAGGACGCCGGCGCGTACCTGGAGGACGAGACATGACCGGCCGCCCCACCTTTGTGCTCGACGGGCGCGAGGTGCCTTTCGATCCCGGGCAGACGATTCTGCAGGCCGCACTGGCCGCGGGCCGTTACATCCCGCACCTCTGCTACCACCCGGAGTTCAGGCCGCACGGCAGCTGCAAGGTCTGCACGGCCCGCGTGGAAGGACGCACCGTCGCCGCATGCACGATGCCCGCCACCGCCGGCATGCAGGTCGCCAGCGACACGGAAGAACTGAATGACCTGCGGCGGACGCTGGTACAGATGCTGTTCGCAGAAGGCAACCATTTCTGTCCGTCCTGCGAGACGAGCGGCAACTGCGTGCTGCAGGCGCTCGGCTATGACCTTGGGGTGCTGACGGCGGGCTTCCGCCACATGTTCCCGGTCCGGCCGGTGGATGCCTCGCACCCGGACATCCTGCTCGACTTCAACCGGTGCGTGCTATGCGAACTCTGCGTGCGGGCCTCGAACGAAGTGGACGGCAAGGGCGTGTTCGCACTGTCCGGCCGCGGCATCGACAAGCACCTGGTCGTCAACTCGGAGTCCGGCGAACTGGCCGACACCGACATCGAGCTGACCGACAAGGCGATGGACGTCTGCCCGGTGGGCGTGATCCTCAGGAAACGCGTCGGTTTCGCCATCCCGATCGGCGAACGCCGCTACGATCGCCGCCCCATCAGCGCCCAGGCGCTCGATGATGCACCGCGGCCGCCGAGGGACTCCAAGTGAACGACGTTCTGCCTCGCAAGCTCAGGGTGGCGACCACCTCGCTCGCCGGCTGCTTCGGCTGCCACATGTCGTTGCTGGACATCGACGAACGGCTGTTCTCCCTGCTGGAAAAAATCGAGTTCGACCGCTCGCCGCTCACCGACATCAAGCGCTGCGGCCGCTGCGACATCGGCATCGTCGAGGGCGGCATCTGTAACGCCGAAAACGTGCGGGTGCTGCGCGAATTCCGCGAGAACTGTCGCATCCTGGTGGCGATCGGGGCCTGTGCGGTCACGGGCGGGCTGCCCGCGCAGCGCAATCACCTTGACCTCGGCCTGTGCCTGCAAGAGGTCTACGAGACCGAGCCGAGCCTTGCGGCCGGCTGCATCCCGGATGACCCCGAATTGCCTCTGCCGCTGGACCAGGTGCATCCCCTGCACGAGGTCGTCAAGATCGATTATTTCATTCCAGGCTGCCCGCCCTCAGCTGATGCGATCTGGAGTTTCCTCAGCGACCTCATCGCCGGCCGCACGCCGCGGCTCGGTCACGGACTGATCAGCTATGACTGACGCAAGGCAACTCGAGACGGATCGCACCCCCGGCCTGAAGCGAGTGGTGATCGAAACGCTCACCCGGGTGGAAGGCCATGGCAAGGTGACGTTACTGCTCGACGAGGCTGGCCACGTCCGCCAGGCTCGCCTGCATATTGTCGAATTTCGCGGCTTCGAAAAGTTCGTGCAGGGCCGGCCCTATTGGGAGGTCCCGGTCATGGTGCAGCGGCTGTGCGGCATCTGCCCCGTGAGCCACCACCTGGCGGCGTCCAAGGCGATGGACGAAATCGTGGGCGTGGCGCGGCTGACGAACACGGCCGAAAAGGTGCGCCGGTTGATGCACTACGGCCAGATCCTGCAATCGCACGCCCTGCACTTCTTTCACCTCTCCTCGCCCGACCTGCTGTTCGGCTTCGACTCTGACGTCGCGAGGCGCAACATCGTCGGCATCGCCGCGGCGCACCCGGAACTCGCGCGGCGGGGCGTGCTGCTCCGCAAATTCGGCCAAGAGGTGATCCGGGTCACCGCCGGCAAGCGCATCCATGGCACGGGCTCCGTGCCCGGCGGCGTGAATCGCTCAGTGCCGCCGGCCGAGCGCAAGGCGTTGCGTGCCGAGGCCGGCCAGATCATCGACTGGAGTCGGGAGGCCGTACACCTGGTCAAGCGCCTGTTCGAGGAGAACCTGGAGCAGTATCGCGATTTCGCCACCTTCCCGGCGCACTCGCTGGGAATGGTGCGCGCCGATGGCGCAATGGACCTTTACCACGGCGGCCTGCGCGCCAGGACCGCCGACGGCCAGACCCTGTTCGACCACGTCGATTATTCTTCCTACTGGGAGCAAATCCTGGAAGACGTCAAGCCCTGGTCTTACATGAAGTTCCCGTTCCTGCTGGCGCTGGGACCCGAGGACGGCTGGTATCGCGTCGGGCCGCTGACTCGCGTAACGAGCTGCGATTTCATTCCTTCCCCGCTGGCCGAGCAGGAGCGCCGCGAATTCCTGTCCTTCGACGACGGCAGCGCCGCGCGGGCGACGCTTGGCTTCCACTGGGCCAGGATGATCGAGATGCTGCATGCGGCCGAGATCATCGAGGGCTTGCTGGACGACGACGACATTTCCGGCTCCGAACTCATGGCTTACGGCGAACGACAGCCGCGCGGCGTCGGCGTGATCGAGGCGCCGCGAGGGACACTGATCCACCACTATCGTGTCGATGAACGGGACCAGGTGGTGCGCGCCAACCTGATCGTCTCGACGACCCATAACAACGAAGCCATGAACCGGTCGATCCGCGAGGTCGCGCTGCGCTACCTCGACGGCCGCACCCTGACCGAGGGGCTGCTGAACCACATCGAGGTCGCGGTGCGCGCCTTCGATCCGTGCCTATCCTGCGCCACCCACGCACTCGGGAAAATGCCGCTGGCGGTCGAGCTGATCGAGGCGGACGGGACGATGGTCGATACCCTGCGGCGGGACTGAGCATGGTCGCGCCCGTCGTCGTGTTCGCCATCGGCAATCCCAGCCGCGGCGACGATGCCATCGGTCCCGAGCTCGCGGCCCGGCTCGAGGCCATCGGCCGGCAGGACGTGGACATCGTGGTCGACTTCCAGCTCCAGATCGAGCACGCGCTCGACCTGGAGGGCCGGCGCCTGGCGGTTTTCGTCGATGCGGCGATCGATGCTGTACCGCCGTACGAGCTGCGGGCCGTGCGGCCCTGCCGTGACCGCAGCCACACCAGCCATGCGCTCTCTCCGGCGGCGGTGCTCGAGACCTTCGAGCGCTGCACGGGGCAGCCGGCGCCCGCGGCGTGGATCCTGGCCGTGCGCGGCGAACGCTTCGAGCTCGGCGAAGCACTGTCTGGCGCCGCGCAGACAAATCTCGAGTCGGCCTGGCTGCGACTCATCGCACTCGCAGCCTGACCACGGGTTCTTTGAATCTCACGGGAGCTTTGGTGTACCGTTGACCCCGCAGTCCGTCAAAGATAGTTCTACTGACGGCATATGCGGCCAATGACGGCCCCTTATTATCCGCATCCAGTGAGACGCCGCCATGACCATGAAACACTTAATGATTTTAGTCGCAGCCCTCGCCATTGCCGGCTGCGCCTCCACGGGCTCGACGAACAATGCCGGCGAGACCGCCGCGGCCACGAACACGGTCGCCGCATCCAGCGAACGCAAGGAAAAAGTGGCCGCCCTGACGCCTGAGGACCCGGGCTACTGGGACGAGGTCATCTGCCGTCGTGAACCGCTCACCGGGACACGCCTGACCAAGGCACGCTGCCACACGCGTTACGACTGGGAGCGCATGCGCGGCGCGGCGACGGAAACCATGCGTGATATCGAGTCCAAGAACATCCCGCTCCAGTCGCGATAGACCGGATATCGTCGGTCGCCTCCGGCGCGAGCCCCTCACCGGCACCCGCCTGACCAAGTCCCGGTGCCACTCGCGC
>JBLRWH010000005.1:10991-16602 GCA_047921395.1 Gammaproteobacteria bacterium | reverse complement strand
CCGGCGCGAGCCCCTCACCGGCACCCGCCTGACCAAGTCCCGGTGCCACTCGCGCTACAACTGGGAGCGGATGCGGGGGCCGCAAAGGACGCGATGCGCGATATCCTGTCGCAGCCCGTGCCCTGCTCTGACGAAGTCGGCTGCAGCCCGCCGGACGACTGACAGGGACCGGGTGCAACCCGGGGAACCGCCCCGCTCAGTCTGACGCGGTCCAGCGCTCCAGCCAGGACTCCACCACGCGGTGCCACTGCACCGCGTTGGCGGGCTTAAGCACCCAGTGGTTCTCGTCAGGAAAGTACAGGAACTGGCTGGGAATCCCCTGCCGCTGCAAGGCGGTGAAGGTCGCCAGACCCTGCCCCAGCGGCACCCTGAAATCGTTGGCGCCGTGGATCACCAGCATCGGCGTACGCCATTCGGAGACCCGGTTGATGGGGTTGTGCCGCTCGTAACCGGCCGGGTTCTCGAACTGCGGCCCGCCCATTTCCCATTCCGGAAACCAGAGCTCCTCGGTCGTGTAGTACATGCTGCGGTGATCGAACACGCCACTGTGATTCACGAGACAGGCAAAACCCTCCGGCCAGGCGCCGGCGATCCAGTTGATCATATAGCCGCCATAACTGGCGCCCAGCGCGCAGGCCCGCTCCCCGTCGAGGAAGGGATACTTTGCCAGCGCCGCCACCCAACCCTTCTGCAGGTCCTCCAGCGGCTTGCCGCCCCAGTCCCCACTGATCGCATCCGTGAAGGCCTGCCCGTAGCCCGTGGAACCGTGAAAATCGATGAACACCACGGCGTAACCCCGGCCGGCATAGGTCTGGGGGTTCCAGCGATAGTGGAAGCTGTTGCCCATGCTGCCCTGCGGACCGCCGTGCACGATGAAGGCGACCGGATAGCGCCGCCCCTCCTCGAAATCGACCGGCTTGACGAGCCAGCCGTAGACTGTTGTGTCGCCAGCCCCTGCGAAGCTGAACTGCTCGTAGGCGCCGAACCGGACGCCGTCGAGATGCGCGGCGTTATGGGTCGTGAGGCGGCGCTCCCCGCCGCCGCGGGAATCGACGCGGAACAGGTCAGCCGGACTGCCCAGGTCGTGGCGCGCGAACACGACCCCGCCCGCGCCGATGGTGAAGCCGCCGACCGAGCCGTCACCGCTGATGGGCCGGGCCCGGCCGCTCCGCACGTCCACCGCAAACAGTCGCCGGTGACCGAGGTCGTCGGACCAGGTGTACAGGGTCCTGCCGTCCGCGGAGAACACCAGGCCGTGCGCCGAGCGGTCCCAGTCGGGCGCTACTTCGCGCGTGGCGCCCGAGCGCAGGTCGCGCAACATGATGCGATAGCGATCCGCCTCGAAGCCCGGCCGGCTCATCGCCAGCCACGCCAGGTGGCGACCGTCGGGTGAGAACACCGGCGTCGTGTCCGTGGCGGCATTATCGGCGGTGAGATTTTCCGGCGTCGCCTCGCCGCTGGCCGAAACACTCCAGAGGTCCAGGTTCGTGGACCACGGTTCACTCGCCGGCGCCAGCCGCGCCACGAACACCACGCGCTCGCCGTCCGGGCTGAACGCGATCTCGCTGGCACCGCCGAACGGCCGCGACGGCGTATCGGCGTCCAGGACGCCAGCCAGGGGTCGGGTTTCGCCGGCGCGGAGCTGTGCGTCGAGCTCCGCGACGAACAGCTGCAAGCGCCGCCCGTCCTTCCAGCTGTCCCAGTGACGCACGAACAACTGCTCGTGCAGCACGCCCGTTGACTGCGAGTTGGCCCGTTCGTCAAGCCGCTTCCGGGTACAGGCCAGGTCGGCACAATCGATGAACACGCTCAGGCTAACCACGATCCGGTCGCCTTGTGGCGCAACCGCGTAAGCCTGGACCGGGACGGGAAAATCGGTGACCTGGCGCGACTCGCCGCCCTCCAGCGGCAGCTGCCAGAGCTGGTTCGAGCCGGAGCGCGTGGACAGGAAATACAGCGCCTCGCCCCCGGGCGCCCACTTCGGGGCAGACGCACCGGAGCCCGGTGCCGTGAGCCTGCGCGGCTCGCCGGAACCGTCGCTGGGCACGATCCAGAGGCCGTTGACCCCCCGGTTGCCGGCCATGTCCGTCTCGCGGAGCGTGTAGGCGACAAGCCGGCCGTCCGGGGACATGACCGGGTCCGATACGCGGGCGAGTCGCACGAGGTCGTCGACATCGAACGGACGCGCCGAAACTGCCTGGCCAAGGCCGAGAAGAAGGACACACGCAATGAAAGATATTCTAATAAATAACATGATATACGAGCTCTTACATCTTGTTTTTATTGCCTATTATTTATCCGACCCACTGCCCCAGATCGCCTCCAGGCGTTGGTCTCGCCCGCAATTGTAGCGGTAGAAGCGATAACGCACCGGGTTCTTCAGGTAGTAGTCCTGGTGATACTCCTCGGCCGCGTGAAAGGTGTCGCCGACGGGTTCAAGCTCTGTGGCGACGAGTTGCTCGAAGCCCGCCGAGATGTCCGCGAGCGAGGCGGCCGCGGCAATACGCTGGGCCTCGTCGTGGTAGAAGATCGCGGTGCGGTACTGGGGGCCCGCGTCACAGAACTGGCGATCCACGGCGAAGGGGTCGATGTTCCGCCAGAACACCTGCAGCAGCGTCTCGTAGCTGACACGGGCCGGGTCGTACACGACCTGGACGACTTCGGCATGGCCCGTCCGCCCGCCCGCCACCTGGTGGTACGTGGGATCCTTCTCCGGCCCGCCCGCGTAACCCGCGGTCGTTGAGATCACGCCGTCGAGCTTGTCGAACGGCGGCTCCATGCACCAGAAGCAGCCGCCGGCAAACGTGGCCACGCCCTGCGTGCCGGACTCTCCTTGCGGCGCCGGTTGGGCCACGACACTCGCGGAGCCGAGCAGCGCCGCGGCCCAGGCCAGGATCCTCAAGCGGGAGGCACTCAGGACGGATCCCTCGGCGCCGGGAGGGATTCCCCGCGGGGGATGAATTCGAGGGCGAGGCCGTTGTTGCACCAGCGCTGCCCGGTCGGTGCGGGGCCGTCGTTGAACACGTGTCCCTGGTGCCCCCCGCAGCGGCTGCAGTGATATTCGGTGCGCGGCCAGATCAGGCGGAAGTCGCGCTTCGTGCCCATGGCGTCCTCGAGGGGACGCGTGAAACTCGGCCAGCCGGTCCCGCTGTCGAACTTGTCGGCGCTGTCGAACAAGGGCTGGTAGCAGGCGGCGCAGATGTAGGTGCCGTCCCGGTATTCCTTGTCGAGCGGGCTGCTGCGCGCTGGCTCCGTGGCCTCCTCGAACAGCACCTGGTAACGATCCTTGGGCAGGAGTTCCCGCCAGCGCTCGTGGCTGACCTTAATGCCGCCCTGTGGCGCGGTGACAGCGCCCTGCGGCCCATCCGCGCGGGCCGGGGACAGGGCTGGCAGCAGCATCGCCGCCACCATGTGACCCAGTAAAGTACGTCGTTCCATCTCGGGCACCTCTTCGGTTGAACCATTCGACCGGAGTATTCGCCCGAGGTTCGCCTGCGGAGTCGCCCACGCGAAATGGCCCGCGGAGAAATGGCTCGCGCGGAGGCACAGAGAGGCAGAGGCGCGGAGAGTGAATGAATAAGGGCCCGACTTGGCATTACTGCCGCCGCCCGGGCGCATGCGCCACCCCGGGGCAGCCCTTATATCCCCCTCTCTGCGTCTCCGCTCCTCCGCTCCTCCGCGCCTCCGCGCCTCCGCGCGCGCCCGCAGGGCGCGATCCCGTGATACCGACTCCCGCCTTGGCTCAGTAGACGTCGTGCATCGTGTTGTAGATATTGAACTTGCCCGTCGGGGTGACGATGCGCTTGTCGTCGATGACATGCTTCAGCTTGCGCGTCTTGTCATCCACGACCACGATCGCCGAGCGCTGGTCCATGGCGTTCCACACCGAGAACCACACCTCGTCGCCGGCCTTGTTGTACTCCGGCTGCACCACCCGCTTCGGCCCCGGACCGAGGTTCGCCCATTCCGCGATCGGCAGGACCTCGTAGCCGGCCTCGAGGTTGTCGACGTTGTACACGGCGACGCTCTGGCTGACCTTCTCGTCGGGATTCAGCGGTGTGTCGACCCAGAGATTCTTTGACTTCGGATGCGTCTTCACAAACAGCGAACCGCCGCCCTGGCCCTGCAGCACGCGGACGACCTTCCAGGCATGCTCGGGATGGCCTGCCGGATCGGTCGCGATGAACGAGATGTCGGCATTGCCGAGTGCCGAGGTGATCCACACCGGGCCGTACTTCGGGTCGTTCACGTTGGCGCCACGGCCCGGATGCGGGATGCGCTCGACGTCGATCAGCGCCTCGAGCTTCTGCTCCTTGGCATCGACAACGGCGATCTTGTCCGACTGGTTCGCCGCGGTCAGGAAGTAGCGCTTACTCGCGTCCCAGCCACCATCGTGCAGGAAACGCGCGGCGCCGATGGTGGTGGTCTTCAGCGCATTCACGTTGCTGTAATCGACCAGCAGGATCTGGCCCGTCTCCTTGACGTTGACGATGAACTCCGGATGTTCGTGCGAAGACACGATCGCCGCGACGCGCGGCTCCGGATGATATTCCTGCGTGTCCACAGTCATGCCGCGGGTCGAGACGATTTTCAGCGGTTCCAGCGTGTCGCCGTCCATGACCACGTACTGCGGCGGCCAGTAGGCGCCGGCGATCGCATAGCGATCCTCGTAACCCTTGTACTTCGACGTCTCGACCGAGCGCGCCTCCAGGCCGATCTTGATTTCCGCGACGCGCACCGGCGGGTCCGCCCACAGGTCGATCATGTCGATCTTCGCGTCGCGGCCGATCGTGATGGCGTAGCGGCCCGAGGCCGACGGCCGCGTGATGTGCACCGCATAGCCGGTCTCGACCACCGAAACAATCTCCTTGGTGTCGCCATCAATGATGGCGATCTCGCCCGAGTCGCGCAGCGTCACCGCGAAGAAATTCTCGATGTTGCGCTTGTGTTGCGGGCTGGTGGGGCGCTGCTCCGGCGGCACGAAGACGTTCCAGGTGGCGCGCATTTCTTCCATGCCGAACTCGGGTGGTGCCGGCGGCTCATGCTGAAGGAAGTGCGCCATCGCCTCGATCTCGGCCTCCGTGAGGTCGCCCGAAGTGCCCCAGTTCGGCATGCCAGCGGGCGAGCCGTAAGTGATCAGGGCCTTGAGGTACTCCGTGCCCTTGGGACGCGTCACGTCCGGGGTGAGCGGCTTGCCGGTGGCGCCGTGGCGCAGCACGCCGTGGCAACCCGCGCAGCGCTCGAAGTACAGCTCCGTCGACCTGGCCCAGGCTGCCTCGGTGATCGGCGGGCCCTCGGAGTCCACCAGGCGCCGCGCGGTCTCCGGGTCCATGCCGAGCGGCGCGCCCTCGTACTTCAGCGCCGAGGCGCCCGGCACGGGATGGTCGCCCGGGCCGGCATCGGCAACAGCAGCGGGCTCGCCACCGCGCGCCTGCGCGACCTGTGCCGCCTGGATTTCACCGCCCGGATTGTTCCAGCTGTTGAGCACAAACGTCAGCACGTTGGCGACATCCACATCGCTCAGGTAAGCCATCGGCGGCATCACGGCATTGTAGTTCTGGCCGTTGACGACGAGCGGGCCGGACAGGCCGTTGAGGACGATCTCGGGCAG
>JBLRWH010000005.1:0-10891 GCA_047921395.1 Gammaproteobacteria bacterium | reverse complement strand
CATTTTCGCTCCTCCAGTATTCGCCCCGCCGAGGGGCCTCGAATCAACTACGCCCCGGCCCCAGGCCGAGGTTGAAAGAAACACTCACGCTGCGCCCCGGCCCGGACAGCGCGGGGATCAGCGGGTCGTCGGCCGGGATGCGCCGGACATCACCCCAGCGCCACCAGGTCTTGTCGCCCAGGTTGAACACGCCCGCGCGGAGCGTCAGGCGCTCCGTGGCGTGCCACCCGACCGTCAGGTCGAGGACGCCGTAGCCGGGCACCTCGAACGCGGCGTCGGCGGCCTCACCAGGTTGCTTGCTGCGTGCAAACGAGCCGCTGAGGCGCACTTCCCACGCGCCCGAGGCATTGGCCCAGTCGAGATAGAGCACCGCGGAGGGCGGTCCGACATCGTCGAGGTCCTCCCCGGTGCGACGATCCTCGCCTTCCGCCCAGTAGCCCGCGAACCCTGCGGCAAACGCATCGAGCGTCGGCGTCAGGAGGCCGAGCGGCAGGCCGGCCTCGAGCTCTACGCCCCGAATCCGGGCCCGGTCCAGGTTCTGCGACTGGAACAGCAGCGTGCCGGTTTCGGGGTCCGGCCCCAGCGGCGCCAGCGAGACGATGAAATCCTCGTAGTCCGTCCAGAACGCCGCGGCACTGAGCCACGCGCCGCCAGCATTGGCGCGGAGGCCCGCCTCCCACCCAACCGAGGACTCTGACTTCAGCTCCGGGTTTGGCAGTGCGCGAATCCGGAACAGCGGGATATCGAGGCCGATGTTCAAATCCTCGGCTGGAGGCGCGCGAAACCCGCTCGTGACCTGTCCCCAGGCCTGGAGGCCCCGTGAGGGCCGCCACAGCACGCCGAGGCGTGGCGAAACATCGCTGACGGTCTGCTCCGCAAGCTCGGCCGAAGGGTTCGCCAGGCGCCAGGCCTCGTCGTCACGCACCGAGACCCGGGTCCGGTCATAGCGAATCGACGGGATCACGGTCCAGCGTCCCGCGATCGAGTCGATCTCGTCCTGCAGGAACACGCCGGTCTCCTGGTTCTCCGTCACCGGGAAATCACGCCGCGGGAAACGCTCGCCGAGCACCACCTTGGAGACGTCGCCGTCGATGAGGCCGGTCTGCGACGCGTCGCGGGACTCCTCCAGCCGATCCTCCGAGTACGCTGCGCCGAGCATGATCCGGTGCCGGAACGCCCCGTGTTGCAGCTCCCTGGAGACCTGCCCGCGAACCCCGCTCGTGCGCGTGTCGTACCTGAATTCCCGGTCGATCCGGACGGGACGCGCGAGCAGGTCGCGAAGATCGACGGTGTCCTGGCGCGTTTCGGTCTCGCGATGGAACACCGCACCCTCGAGCATGACGGTCTCGCCGCCGAGGCGGCCATCCAGGGCAACCCCTGTGCGCGTCATGCGATCGTCGCCGGTCAGCGCGGTCGTGCTGGCGAAGCGCCCCTGCCCCACCAGGCTGTTCATTGCAGAGACCGTGTCCTCCCGGTCACCGTCCAGGGTCAGCCGCAGGCGGCTGCCTGCCCGGTCAGCGAGCGTCAGCTTGGCAAGAACCGCGGTGCGTTCGACATCGAGCCGGTCCGGATTGGCCGGCTTCGCGGAGCGATCCGCCTCGTGGCCCTGCCGATGGCTGATCCCCAGCAGCAAGCCGAGCGCCTCGCCGTGCCACGCGCCGAGCGCCGCCACGCCAGGACTGTCCCAGTCGGACGCATAGCCCGCGCGCAACAAGCCGCCGGTCCCGAGCGGGCCGCCCGTGAGGTCCTCCGGATCGAAGGTCGAGACAGCCACAACCCCGCCGATCGCCCTGGATCCATAAAGGCTCGATGCGGGACCGCGCAGTACCTCCACGCGCCGGATGAAATCCACGTCTGCACCAGTGCGCCCTGCGAAGCCGAACTGGCCCACGGAGAAACGCTCCTGGACAGGGATGCCGTCCAGTTCCATGACGACCCGGTTGCCACCCACGCCGCGGATGCTCAGGCTGCGTGAGCCGAAGCGGGTGCCGGATGATTCGACCTGGATGCCGGGAAGATAACGCCAGAGGTCCTCATCCTGCATTACCAGGCGGGACTCGACCTCCGCATCCCCAAGCACGGACACCATGCCGACGACCTCGCTGACGGGCCGCGGGCTGCGCGTACTGACAACGACGACGGGATTTAGCGCGAGCGGCGTGATCCCGGGTGTCGCCTCCTCGGCCTGGCCCGGGACCGCCAGCAGCGTGCCGGCCAACATGACGGCGGCCGGGATGATTCCACCCTCCGCCCAAAAGGCCGGGGGAGTAGCCTTCCGGGCGAAGGAGGAACCGTGCGGAACTGATCGACAAGGGAATCCTTGGATCTCTTGATCCCCGACTGGCGAACCCTGCCGGCGAATAAACATGCATGCATTATATATCATTCACATGATTGTTATGCAACATCCTGCAGGTATCAATCCCCTGCCAAAGCATGGCCGAAGCTCCGGTCAAATCAACCGGACAAACGCTACCCCCTAATTCCACTCGATATTTTTTCAGTCCCGCTGCTCCTCGACCGGCCCCGATCTCACTCTTACCCCGGCACGGGTGACGAGCACCGCAAGGCGTTTGGCGCTATGCTGTTGTTAAACCCCTTCCGCAAAGTCCATGGACGAACTTCGCGAACCCGACGCTCCCCGGGAGTGGCATAGCCAGCCAGCGGCGCAGGTGCTTTGCGTCCAGCGGACCGATGCCGATGGTCTCAGCACAGTCGAAGCCGGTCGGCGACTGGCCCGGCATGGTCCCAACCGCCTGCCCGAGCCGCCGCGCCGCAGCGCGCTGCGACGCCTTGCCGCCCAGTTCAACAACATCCTGATTTATGTGCTGCTGATCGCGGCGATGGTCACCGCGACGCTCGGCGAATGGGCCGACACCGGCGTGATCCTCGGCGTGGTCGTCATCAACGCGCTGATCGGCTTCATCCAGGAAGGCAAGGCTGAACGGGCCCTCGAGGCAATCAGTGGCATGCTGTCGCCGCGCGCCATGGTGCTGAGAGACGGCAAGCGAACAGGGATCGGCGCAGAAGATGTCGTGCCCGGGGACATCGTTGTCCTGCAGGCCGGCGATCTCGTGCCTGCCGACCTGCGTCTCCTGAAGTGCCGAAACCTGCAGGTCGATGAAGCCATCCTGACGGGCGAATCCGTCCCGGTCGAAAAGTCCACCGAGCCGGTCCCTCGCGACGCCTCCCTCGGTGACCGGGCGTGCATGACCTGGTCCGGCACGCTCGTGACCGCGGGGGTCGGCACGGGGGTCGTCATCGCCACCGGCGCGGCCACTGAGATCGGCCGGATCAGCGCGCTGTTATCCCGCGTGCAGACCCTCGCCACGCCGCTGACCCGCCAGCTCGAGCGCTTCGGCAAGCTGCTCAGCCTCGTGATCGGCGCCATCACCTTGTTGACCGTGCTCGTGGGCATGGCGGTACACGGCTACACGCTCGAGCATATGTTCCTGGCCGCCGTCGGCCTCGCGGTCGCAGCCATCCCCGAGGGTCTGCCCGCAATCATCACGATCACGCTAGCGATCGGCGTGCAGCGCATGGCGGCGCGCAACGCGATCATCCGCCGGCTGCCCGCGGTCGAGACGCTGGGATCGGTCTCCGTCATCTGCAGCGACAAGACCGGTACCCTCACCCGCAACGAGATGACGGTGAGCCACGTCGCACTGACCGGGCGTGACTACACCGTCACGGGCGTCGGTTACGATCCGCACGGCGCGCTGCGTGTCGGCGACGATGAGCCCGACTGCTCGACCGACCGCATCCTGGTGGAGCTGTGCCGGGCGGCTGTGCTGTGCAATGACGCCGAGTTCGTAGAGGACGCGGGCGAGATCAAGCTGGAGGGCGATCCGACGGAAGGCGCCCTCGTGATCCTGGGCATGAAGACGGGGCTCGAACCAGCGCGGCTGCGCGCCGACCACCCCCGGGACGACACGATTCCGTTCGAGTCCGAACGGCGCTACATGGCGACGCTGCATCATGACCACGAAGGGGGGCGCTTCATCTTCGTCAAGGGGGCGCCCGAGCGCGTCGTCTTCATGTGCGCGGATGCCGCGGGCGGCACGGGCCCTGCCGGATTCGACCGCCGCGACTGGCTGCAGCGTGCCGCGAGGCTCGGCGACGCAGGACTGCGGGTGCTGGCCCTGGCCACGTGCACCCCGTCGAGTGAACGCAGCGGAGAGCTGCAGGTCGCCGAGGTCGAGTCCTCGCTCACGCTGCTGGGCCTGGTCGGAATGATCGACCCGCCGCGTGAAGAGGCCATCCGCGCGGTGGCCGAGTGTCGCCGCGCGGGCATTCGCGTGAAGATGATCACTGGCGATCACCTCACGACGGCCCGCGCCGTCGGTGCGTCCATGAACATCGGCGACGGCCACAAGGCTGTGCTCGGCGAGGACCTGCAGGGCTTGAGCGACACGGAGCTGCAGTCGCTCGTCGAGACCACGGATGTATTCGCGCGTTCGAGCCCGGAACACAAGCTCAGGATCGTGCAGGCGCTGCAGGCGCGGGGACATGTCGTTTCCATGACCGGGGACGGGGTCAACGATGCGCCGGCACTGAAGCGGGCCGATGTCGGCGTCGCCATGGGTCGTGGCGGCACCGAGGTGGCGCGGCAGGCGGCGGAAATGGTCCTGTCCGACGACAACTTCGCGTCGATCGAAAGCGCCGTCGAGGAAGGTCGCACGGTCTACGACAACATCCGCAAGGCCATCCTGTTCATCCTGCCGACGAATGCGGCCGAGGCTATGATGATCCTGCTGGCGGTCGTGCTCGGGCGCGCACTGCCGATCACGCCGCCGCAGATTCTCTGGGTCAACATGATCACGGCCGTTACGCTGGCGCTCGCCCTCGCATTCGAGCCGCCGGAGCGCGACATCATGCGGCGACCGCCGCGCCATCCCGATGAGCCCCTGCTGGGACGATTCGTCATCTGGCGAATCGGATTCGTCTCGCTGATCCTCGTCACCGGCACCTTCGGCCTGTTTATCCAGGCGCGTATGGCAGGTTACGAACTCGAGGCGGCGCGCACGATGGCGGTCAACGCGCTGGTCATGTTCGAGATCTTTTACCTGATCAACGTGCGCCATATCCTGGCGCCGACACTGAATTTCAACGGCTTGTTCGGCAACCGGATCGCGGTCGCCGCCGTGGCCGTCGTGCTCGGCCTGCAGCTGCTCCTGACCTACCTTCCGGTGATGAACACGCTGTTCGGCACCGCGCCCCTGGACGCCATCGACTGGCTGCTGCTGGTGCTCGTCTCCGCGACGGTCGTGCCGCTGGTCGAGCTCGAGAAGTTCATCCTGCGCCGGCGCTGAGGACTCGCGCCGTTCACAGCGTCTTCAGGTACTCGATCACCGCGCGTCGCTCGGCGTCGCTCAGCACGTCGCCGAACGTGTGTCCGCCATTGCCATAGCCGTGGCGCGTGGTGTCGTAGATCGTGCGCGCCTCGGCCGGGTCGGCCGCGCCTTGCTTGCCATGGTCCAGGACCTCGTGACGCCAGCCCAGCGTCTCCTGGTCGTATTCATGCGGCCCGTCCTCGTGCCGCCAGAATGCCGGCCGCCGTTCGCTGTCGAGCAGCGCGGCGATGCTCGGCACGGAGTCGTTGTGCAGGTAAGGCGCGGTCGCCCACACGGCATCCAGCGGCGGCGCGACATACCCCGCCGCAGGGCGGGCCTGTGCACCGCGGCCGTAGAACGACTGGTTGAACCAGCGAATGAAACGCTCTGCTTCGACCGCCTGCAGTGCATAGGCCGGATCGGTGCCGACCTGTTCCAGGGCGATCACGAGATTGGGATAGGTCCAGTCTTCGCCGTAGCTGCCATGACAGGCGGCACAATGCTGCTCGAACAGCCCCTTGCCCTTCATAGCCAGCGGCTCGTCGAGCGGATACGGCCAGCGCGGCGGTGCGAGGGTCGAGATGAAGGCGCGCACGTGGGTGAACCATTCGTCGATGACCCGCGCCTCCTCCACGGTATCCGTGCAAACCAGCGACTTGAGCATCATGTAGGGAACATGGTCTCCCTGTCCGCCGCCGTGATAGAACGTCGCGTGCTTCTTCTGCATCCGCCACCAGGGCGGCACCGCCGTCGGCAGGGGCGACTCCGGCGGCGGCTCCAGCTGCGGCGCCTCGTGCCAGCGGAGGCTGGCCGGGTCGCGATGGGCCATGAGCGCCATGGTCAGGTTCGGCGCCGGGTTGACGCCGACGGTGTCGGTCACCATGTAGGGCGCGATGGCGCCGATCCGGTCCGCCCAGCGCTGCCAGGCCTCGGCAGGGGCGCCATCCTCGACCAGCAGGCCGATCCCCTCGATGGTACGCATCGGGTTCGTGCTGAAATCGGCGAAGGCATTGCCAAGGCCGATCACCAGTTGCCCGTCGAACCGGCCGCCGTGGCATGCGAGGCAGTTGCTGACCACCAGTTCGACGCCATTGGCATCCACGGTCGCATTCAGGTCATAGGGGAGTTCGGCATTCCGTCCGAGCCGGCCCGCCAGCATCGGCTCACCGGTCTGCTCCGGTGCGCGGGCCGCGTAGGCCTCGTAGGGCACGCCGCAGCTCACGTAGCCGCGATTGACGAGAATCTCATAGCCGAGCTCGGCGTCACCCGCCCGTTGTACGGCCTCCGGGAGCGGGCCTGGCGCGCCCAGCGCCACCGGGGGATCGGGCGGCTGCCCGCATCCCACGAGGACTGCGCCGGCCAAGACGGACAGGCCGAGCCATGATGCGACGTCTTTCATTTCTCTGAACCTCCAGTCAACGGGCCCGAAACCTCAGGGCGCCGCGAAATTGCTCAACTCCAGCAGCGCCCAACGGGCGTCGTCGCCCGCTTCCACCAGGATGCCGCTCCAACTGCCGCTTATGGACGCGGGCTTTTCGGGCGAGAGTGGCAGGAACTCCCGCGGCTGCGATCCTGCGCCAAGTTCCAGTCTCCAGCCCAGCGGATACCGGACGCCGGCGAGGGTGCGCCAGCCCTGATCCTCCGGCTCGAGCCTGATCGCTTCGATATTCCGTACGGCATGCCCGAGGCACTCCGTTAGCGGCGCGCCACCGCCAGCCCGGCGGCGCCAATGTTCACACCGCAGCGCGGCGCCACCGCCGAGATCGAACCAGGAGCGCGCCAGGGCCAGCTGCCCCCGTCCGACAGGCAGTCCGCGCCCCCAGAGACGATCGAGCATCGCGTGTCCGGATACGGCCCTGCTTTGCCCGTCGATGTCCAGCGTACCCTCGGCGCGCAGGCCGGGCCACCAGTAACCCCGGTAGATTTCAGTCTCGACGCCCGTCGGCGCCGTGCCAGGCATCGTCAAGCGCAGCACCATCCCGGCCCCCGCATCGCCCGCACGCAGGAGAAAGCCCCCGGCCCGCTCATCCAGCGTGAACTCCCAGTCCTCCAGCCAGGCCCGTGCGGGCTCCGCCTCGGCCCCGGCGAGCCCAAGCGCGGCCCGGCTCACGCGCTCCCCGGAACGGACCCTCGCGCCTGCCGGCTCGATCGCGAACCGGGCGCGATAAATGTCCCGCGCGGCCCAGTTCGACCCGCGTTCCGGGGGCTGTGCCTGGAGTGCGACGCGGTCAAAGGCCAGCTGGAAGCCATAGGCGGCACCGCCTTCGTCGTGGACCAGGCCCGCAAACAACCATGATTCGGCAAACTGTTCCGGCTTGGCGCCATGATCCCTCGGCCACGCCAGTCTCTCGTCGCCCGGCGGCGGAAACTGCCGGGCGAGCGTATCCAGGCCCTCGAAAGCGCGCTCCAGCGGCGGCCTCGGCAACGGATCAACGCCGTCACCGGGCCAGCGCAAGGTCAGGATCACGGCACCGAGTATCAACAGCGTCGTAATCGCCAGCAGGCTGCGCTTCTGCATCGGGATGCGACCGTCGGAAGAAAACCTGTCTTGATTCTATATCGGCAAGCCACCGGCGCCCGATTCAGCGCCCGGCCTTGCGACGCACGTACAGGGTTTTCAGGACGCGCGCAACGACTTCACCGGACTCGTCGCGCACTTCTACCGGCCAGGTTGGCTCGTGTTTCTCGCCGTTCGCCGTGGCCTCGAGCACCGCCGCGATCATCTGCGGCGTCAGCTCGAACACGGCCGTGACCCGTCCCCGCCCGGGCCGGACGAAATCAATCTGCGCGGAGCGGTCCCAGACCACGTAGTCCGGGCCGATGTTGCGCGAAAGCATGATGACGTAGAAAGGATCCGTCATCGCGTACAGGCTCGCGCCGAAATGCGTACCGAAATAGTTCCGGTTGTACCAGTGCAGCCCCATGCTGACCACGAGCTGGCGCCAGTCGGCGGCAATCTCGCGCACCGTGATGCCGGTCATCAGGTAAGGCGGATAGGTGTTGAACAGCAGCTTCAACGCCGCTCGCGACTGCATTGCGCGAACCATCCGATTCATGAGCGCGCGACCATGCCCCGGGCAGCGCTCACCAGCTGCCCTTCACGAGGCGACGCGCGATCTCGGGATAGCGCGAGACATCGAAAACCGGCTCGACGCGCAGCGCGAGCTGCGTGTTGTAATCGCGCATCACCTTGATCACGAGTCCCGACAGCAGCAGCACGGCCACCAGGTTCACGATCGTCATGAAAGCCATCGACAGGTCGGCCATGGCCCAGACCAGCGGCAGGTCGAGCTGGGAGCCGGTGAAGATCCCGACCAGCACGAACCACCGGTAAGCGGTCAGCAGGTTCTTGCTCGGATTGATGAACGCAAGGCTGGTCTCGCCGTAATAGGTGTTGGCCATGATCGAGGTGAACGCAAAGAACAACAGCGCGATGGCCATGAACGCCGCTCCCCAGTCACCGACCAGCGCGCTCATCGCAGCCTGCGTGAGCGCCATGCCCGTCACGCCCGCATTGGGCTCGAACTGGCCAGAGACGAGAATGATGGCGGCCGTGCACGAGCAGATGACGATCGTGTCGGTGAACACACCGAGCATCTGCACATAGCCCTGGCTGGCGGGATGACGCACATCGGCGGTCGCCGCCGCGATCGGCGCACTGCCCGAGCCAGCCTCGTTCGAGAACAAGCCGCGCCGCACGCCGTTGATGAGCGCCTGCGCGATCCCGTAACCGAGCACGCCCCCCGCCGCCTGCCCGATGCCGAAGGCGCTGTCGAACACCAGCCGGAGCACGCCCGGAACGCGGTCGAAGTGCGCGGCGACGAGCCACAACGCGGTGCCCAGGTAGGCGAGCGCCATGAACGGTACGATGATTTCCGCGACCCGTGCGATCCGCCGGATGCCCCCGAAAATCACGAGGCCCACGAAAAACGCAGTCAGGAACCCCGTCCACGCAGCGTCGATGCCGGTCACCTGCTGCACCGCGCCCGACACGGAGTTCGACTGCACGCCGTTGAAGGCGATCGGGTAGGAGATGATCAGGAAGATGGAGAACAAGATGCCCATCCAGCGCTTGCCGAGGCCGTACTGCATGTAGAAGGCGGGACCGCCACGGTAGCTGCCGTCGCCGTTTGGCACCTTGAACAGCTGCGCGAGGGTCGACTCGAAAAAGCTCGTCGCCATGCCGAGCATCGCCGTCACCCACATCCAGAACACCGCGCCCGGCCCGCCCAGTTCGAGCGCTACCGCCACCCCGGCCAGGTTGCCGGTGCCGACGCGCGCGCCGAGGCTGGTGCAGTAGGCCTCGAACGAGGAAATCCCCCCGTGCTCGCGGCGAAAGCTGCGCTTCATGACGCCGAAGGTATGCGCGAAATGGCGCACCTGGATGAAGCCTGACATGAGCGTGAACAACAGCCCCGCGCCGAGCAGCAGCCAGATCAGCAGCGAGCCCCACATGAGCTCGTTCGCAGCGTCAATAAATGCTTTCAATTGGCCCCTCTTCCGTCTTTGGCTCGTGGCGTGAAAGTCCACGCGCGGGATGGGCGATTTTACCCGCCTTCAATCTCCACGGTCCGGCACAGGGTAGGCAAAGCGGCGCAGCGCGCTACGCTCGAACGGGCGCCAGCCGTTCTCGGGCTGGGACAGGCGATCGGCAATGGCCCACAGCGCCATGGGATTATGCCCGAGCCCGCAATGACTGCCGTGCACGCGGATGTTCTCGGTCCTGGGCGACGGACGCTCGAGCGAGCAGCGCCAGTGGACCACGCCGTCGGTGCGCGTATAAATCGATGTCGCGGGCACGGGCGGCGGTTGCGACAGGCGCACCAGCAGCTTCGGATCCATTTGGGCCTCACGCTGGCCGCTGACATCCTCGTAAAGCAGCGTCACCGCCGTACCCGTGTGGTGCCGAAATGGGGTACCCAGCGTGATCACGAGCCGTACGTCATCGGGGGCCAGCCAGGCCAGCTCGCGCGCATACAACCCGCCGAGGCTCCAGCCGATCACGCTGACCTTGCGCCCATAGCGCAGTCGCAGCTCACGCAACCGCGCCAGCACCTGCTCTTCCTTTTCGCCCACCCCGCCCAGGTTGCGTCCGAGCCGCCAACGGTGCGCCGCATAGCCGAGCGACTTGAGGAACTGTCGCAAAGGAAACGTCGAGCCGCCATTGGCGAGGAAGCCGGGCAGCACGAGCACAGGGTGCCCGTCTCCGGCCGGCGCCTGGCGCAGCAAGGGATAGAGCCAGGCCATTGCGCCGAGCTCCAGTACCGCCCGGCCTTCCAGCAACTGCCAGACCAGCGGCGGCGGGGCCAGCTCTTCCTCGGCCTGGGTCATGAGGTCCGCACGCTCTTCCGCTGCTTCGCACCCTTGCCAGGGGCCTTGGCCGCCACCGGCGCGGGTATCGCAGCGCGCAACTCGGCAAAGCTCTCGCGAATATCCTCGACAAGCCGCTCCAGGTCGGGGGCCGCCTCGTGAGCGGCGGTCGCGCTGATCGACAGCGTGTCAAGGTAGCTCGTCACCACGATGATCAGCCCGAGCCCGTCCAGCACCGGCGCGGTGCC
>JBLRWH010000004.1:0-78272 GCA_047921395.1 Gammaproteobacteria bacterium | reverse complement strand
TGGCTGCCTGAGATCTAAATACGTGACCGAACTTATGAAACGGTGTACTTAGCGACGAATCCTGGCCGGTCCAAGAGGCGCCACAGCCAGCAAAGTCAATTCGCCTCGGCCGGGGCGCCGAAACCGGCAACACCCAAGCTCGATCGGTACCAGGCGCTTGGATGGCGGACGGGGCAGCGGGCGGGGGATGTCACAGGCCCGCTGAGGGAGCTTGTAATGTCGCGAGCGAAGCGGGCCTGTGACAGCCCCTGACCGCGGTCACTGCGCCGTCAAATAGCCGGGACGAGCACCGCGGCCCCCGACAGCCGCCCGCTGCGCAGGTCGTCGAGCGCGCGATTGGCGTCCGCAAGGGGGTACGCCACCGGAGACGTCCGCACGGGGACCTCGGCGGCAATCGCGAGGAAGGCGCGGGCATCCGCCCGCGTCAGATTGGCCACCGAGCACACCGTGCGCTCGCCCCACAACAGTGCGTAGGGGAACGACGGGATATCGCTCATGTGGATCCCGCCGCACACCACGATACCGCCCTTGCGCACCACCGCCAGCGCGGCCGGCAGGAGCGCGCCGACCGGCGCAAACAGGATCGCCGCATCCGGCGGCTCCGGTGGCGCCTCGTCCGAGCCGCCGGCCCAGCAGGCGCCGTGCGCGCGCGCGAACTCCTGCGCGGATACATCGCCCGGCCGGGTGAAGGCATAGACCTCACGGCCCTGCCAGCGCGCCACCTGGGCGACGATGTGCGCAGCGGCGCCGAAGCCGTACAGGCCGAGCCGGCGCCCGTCGCCCGCCTTGACCAGCGAACGGTAGCCGATCAATCCGGCGCAGAGCAGCGGTGCCGCGTGCAGGTCGTCGAAGGCGTCCGGGAGCGGGAACACGAAGCGCGCGTCTGCCACGACTTCCTCGGCATAACCGCCGTCGAGCTGGTAGCCGGTGAACCGCGCCTCGTCGCACAGGTTCTCGCGCCCGGCGAGACAGAGCGCGCAGGCCCCGCAGCTCCAGCCCAGCCAGGGGATGCCGACACGCATCCCCGCGGCGAGCTCCACCCCGGCGCCTGTGGCGAGCACTTCGCCCACGATCTCGTGGCCGGGGACGATGGGGCAGCGGATGTCGGGAAGCTCGTTGTCCACCAGGTGCAGGTCCGTGCGGCAGACGCCGCAGGCACGCACGGCCACCCGCACCTGCCCGGGTCCCGGCGCGCGCGCCGGGCGGTCGCGCTCGACGAGCGGGTGCCCCGGCGTCTCGAGCACCATCGCCTTCACGGCGTCAGCCCTCGCGGAACAGCGTCGTGTGGACCGGGAGGCCCTGCTCCTGCGCGAGGAGCAGCTCCAGGTAGCGCGCGCCCGAGACCGGCTCGCCGAACAGGTGGCCCTGCCCGAGGGTGCAGCCGATTCTCCGCAGCAGGTCGAGTTGCTCCGTGTTCTCGATGCCCTCGGCGACGACGTCCATGCCGAGGCTGCGGCCGAGCCCGACGATGGCGCCGACGATCGCCGAGCTGTTGTGTTCACGGCCGGCCTCCTGGAGGAAGCTCCGGTCGATCTTCAGTGTGCCGATCGGGAAATGTTGCAGGCTCGACAGGGACGAGTAACCGGTCCCGAAATCGTCGATCGAGAGATGCAGCCCGAGCTGGTAGAGCCGGTCGAGCGTGCGGAGCGTCTTTTCCCCGGGGTCTGCCAGCGTCGACTCGGTGATCTCCAGCTCCACGCACGACGGCGTCAGTTCATGACGGATGAAGATGTTTTCGATGTTGGCGACGAAATCCGCCTGGCGCAGCTGCTTGAGCGACAGGTTGACCGAGACGCGGCCGGGCCAGGGCACCTGCTGCTGCCACGCGATGAAGTCGACGCAGACCTGCTCCAGCACCCATTCGCCGATATCGAAGATCAGCGTGTTCTCCTCGGCCAGCGGAATGAACACCGCGGGCGGCACGTCGCCGCGGCGCGAGTGGCGCCAGCGCAGCAGCGCCTCGCAGCCGGTAATTCGCCCGTTGCGCAGGTCGATCTTGGGCTGGTAGAGCAGCTCGAACTCATTGCGCTGGATGGCGCTGCGCAGCTCGGTCTTGAGCAGCAGCCGATCAACCGCATGGGCATTCATCTCGGGCGAATAGAACCCGTACGTGTTCCCGCCATTCTGCTTGGCGTGATACATGGCCGCATCGGCATTGCGGATCATGTCGATGACGTTGTCCGCGTCGTCCGGAAACAGGGTCATGCCGATGCTTGCGGTCAGCACGAGCTCGTGGCCCTCGATGTGGAACTTCTGCGTGAGGCGGTCCAGCAGCATCCGGACGGTCGTGCCAGCCGCGGGCCGCGGATCGTCATTGGCCGAGAGACCCTCGATCAGGATGGCGAACTCGTCTCCACCCAGCCGGCCCACCAGGGTGCCCGGCTCCATCGTGTCGACGATGCGGCGCGACATGATCTCGAGCGCACGGTCGCCAATGGGGTGGCCCAGGCGGTCGTTGACGTCCTTGAAGCCGTCCATGTCCACGTAGAGCAGAGCCGCGCGTGTCCCCTGGCGCCGCGCCCGCGCGATGGCCTGCTGCAGGCGATGCTGGAAATCCATCCGGTTGGGTACGCGCGTCAGCGCGTCGTAGCGTGCCAGGTAGCGGATGCGCTTCTGGGTACGATGCTCGTCGGTCAGGTTGCGGAACACGATGGCCCAGTGGCGCGGCCGGTTCGGATCGATCAGCGGACAGCTTGTGAATGAAACCGCAGGCGCTTCCCCACCCGGTGTCCTGACCCGCGTGCTGCCCTCGGTCATGAGTGCTTCGCTGTCGTTGAAGATCGTGGGCTCGGCGAGCGCGTGCAGGTCCTCGCCGGCGATGTCCTCAGCCGAGCGGCCGAACAGCCGGCATGCGGCCTCGTTGGCCTCGATGATCCGGCCCAGGGCATCGCAAATGACGACGCCGTCCTGGACGCGGTCCAGCACCTGTTCGATGAACTGGCTTGTCCAGCGATTCGTTTCGATGTCAGTCCCTGGGGCGGGGCCTGCCGTGGCGGGTGTCGTCGCGGGGGCCCGCGGTCGACGAGCGGCCTGCAGGCGGCGGGCGCCGAGCCCCGATAACAGGATTCCCAGCCCCAGCATCAGCAGCCCGGCGATGGCGAGCACAAGTGAAAGTTCTGCTGAAGGCGGGTTCATCGATTACGCGGGTCCGGGTTGTCGCGGCCCCGTGCATCGCGGGTGCCTGTAGTTTGGCGCAAGCAAAACACAGCGGGGCGCGACTTTCCATACCGACGGGCCTCAGGTCTGGCGGCGCTCGTCGAAGCTCACGACTCCGGCGTCGCCGAGAGACTGCAGCTCGGCCTCTACCACCGCACCGGCCGAGATGGCGATCCCGTTGCCCACCACCCGGCCCCGGACGCGCGCGGAGGCCGTGATCTCGACGCGGCCCCGCGCCAGCAGCCGGCCTTCCATTTCGCCGGCCAGGATGACGTCGTCGGCCCGGATGTCGCCTTTCCAGACGCCACCTTCCGCAAGCGTCAGCGCGCCCTCGATGTCGGCATCGCCAGTGACTCGCCCGGCAACCAGGAAATGCCCCGCACCCTGCACGGCACCATTCAGGCTGGCGCCCGGGCCGATGATCGTGGCCGGGGGGCCGACCTGGTCCCGCATCCTTCGCTTCCGCATGGCCCGTCTCCGTGGTTGGCCGGTGCATCCTGTCAATGCGCCGTTCACGAAAGGCATTGTATCGTTTCCCATCACGGCCGCGTTGAAGGAGTACGGACTTGAGCATGGCAGTCTGCCGCGCGCTGCTCGTCATCGTGATTCTCGTCATTCTGGGCGGGACGATGGGTTGCGCGACGTCCCTGGTCTACGATCGTGCGGACCGCCTGGCCAATCGCTGGCTGGGCGGCTACGTGGCGCTCGATGCCTCCCAGCGGGCGACGCTTGACGCGGGCCTCGAGGCGCTGCACGAGTGGCATCGCCGCGAGCAGCTGCCTGCCTATGCCGGCTGGCTGCGAGGCGCCGCCGCGAGGCTCGCGGATGACCAGCCGCTGTCCGAACAGGAAGTACGTGAGCTCGGGACGGCGCTCGGCGCCCTGTGGCGCGAGCTCGCGAGCGAGGCGTTGCCGCTGCTGCTGGAGATCGGGGTGGGGCTCGATGACGCGCAGGTCGCGGGTCTGCTCGAGGCGCTGCGCGAAAAGCAACGGATCGAGCTCGAGGCGGCGAACCGCCGTGCCGCGGCCTGGCACCAGCAGCGGCGGGTCCGTTCCACCGAGCGCTTCATGCGTCGCCTGGCCGGCCCGCTGACGCAAGAGCAGCGCGCCGCTACCGCCGCCTGGGCGGCCACGCTCGAGCCGACGCACCAGGTGCAGCACGACAATCGGCTTGGCTGGATCAATGAGCTAGAATACGCGCTGGCGCGGCGCGCCGACCCCGATACGCTGCGCGTGTCGGCCGAGCGCCTGTTCGTGGCGCCTGACAGCCGCTGGAGTCCCGAGGTCGAGGCGCTGGTCGAGCGCAATTCCGCCCGGACCACGGCACATTTCGTCGCGCTGCTCAACGGGCTCGACGACCGGCAGCGCGCGCGAGCCATCACGCGGCTCGAGCGCCTCGCGGCCGAATTCGAGTCGCTGTCGCGCGCCGCCGGGTGAGCACGGACTTTGTTGCACCGCGTATAGCTGAGCCGCGCCGCCGCTGGTCTAATGCGCGCTCCCCTTAACCTGTTGGAGAAGTCGACCGTGGACAAGCCCTGGATCCAGAGTTACCTGCCCGGAACGCCGGCTGAGATCGACCTCAGCGACGGCGCCACGCTGGTGAGTATCTTCGAGACGAGCGCGGTGCGTTTTGCCGACCACCCGGCGTTCTCCAGCATGGGGCGCACGCTCAGCTACGGCGAGCTGGAGCGGATGTCGGCGGATTTCGCGGCCTGGCTCAGCCGGGACCTCGGGCTCGCGCGCGGCGCCAGGGTTGCGATCATGCTGCCGAACCTGCTCCAGTACCCGGTCGCGCTGTTCGGCGTGCTGCGCGCAGGGATGACCGTCGTGAACGTGAACCCCTTGTACACGGCGCGCGAGCTGAAGCACCAGCTCACGGACTCCGGGGCCGAGGCCATCCTGATCCTGGAGAACTTCGCCGCGACCCTCGAAAAGGTCATCGGCGAGACGCCAGTGAAGCATGTCGTGGTGACGGGCGCGGGCGACATGCTGCCGTTCCCGAAGAGCCACATCGTCAATTTCGTCATCCGGCGGGTGAAGAAGCTGGTGCCGGCCTACGATCTGCCCGGGCACCAGCGGCTGGAGGCAGTGCTGGCGCGCGGCCGGGCGAAAGGCTTCGTGGCGGTGGAGGTCGGCCAGGAGGACCTGGCGTTCCTGCAATACACCGGCGGGACGACCGGCGTCTCCAAGGGCGCGATGCTGACGCACCGGAACATGGTCGCGAACCTGCGCCAGATGCACGCCTGGATCGGCAGTCTCGTCGAGGAGGGCCGCGAGGTCGTGGTCACGGCGCTGCCGCTTTATCACGTCTTCAGCCTGGTGTGTAACTGCCTGCTGTTTATGTCGGTCGGCGGGTTGAACGTGCTGATCGCCAACCCGCGCGACATCCCGGGTTTCGTCAAGGAGCTGTCACAGCTGAAGTTTTCCATCATCACCGGCGTGAACACGCTCTATAATGCGCTGCTGCAGGACCCCGGCTTCGCGAAGCTCGATTTCTCCCACCTGAAATGGGCCGGCGCCGGCGGCATGGCCCTGCAGGCGGCCACGGCGCAGCGCTGGCACGAGGTCACCGGCAAGTACGTGCAGGAGGGCTACGGCCTGACCGAAACCTCGCCGGTGGTGAGCATGCAACCGACCACGGTGACGGAGGTGTTCACCGGCACCATCGGCCTGCCGCTGCCCTCCACGGAGATCGCGATCCGCGACGACGATGGGCGGGAGGTGCCGGTCGGCGAGCCGGGCGAGCTCTGCGTGCGCGGGCCGCAGGTGATGAAGGGTTACTGGCAACGCCCCGAGGCGACCGAGCAGGTCATGTATCCGGACGGCTTCCTGCGCACCGGCGATATCGCCACGATGGATGAGCGAGGCTTCTTCCGCATCGTCGACCGCAAGAAGGACATGATCCTTGTGTCGGGCTTCAATGTGTTCCCCAACGAGGTCGAAAACATCGTCACGTTGCATCCCGACATCATCGAGGCGGCGTGCATCGGCGTGCCGGACCCGAAGTCCACCGAGGCCGTCAAGATATTCGTGGTCGCGCGGGAGGGCGCGGCGGTCGATGCCGGGCAGGTGATTGCCTGGTGCCGGGAAAGCCTGACGGCCTACAAGGTCCCCAAGCATGTTGAGTTCCGCGCGGAGCTGCCGAAGACGAATGTCGGCAAGATCCTGCGCCGGGCGCTCCGCGATGAGACGAAGAATGCCTGATATCTCGCGGCCGCGGATTTCCTGGCTGGCGGGACTGGTCGTGCTGGCCGGGTGGCTGCTGGTCGTGCCAGCCGTGGGCGCGGCCGACGCCGAGGGTTCCGCCGCGCCCGGGCTCGCCGTGCCGTTCCACGAGGCCATTTACCATGCCTCGGTGCGGGGCATTCCGGTCCGGGCGGGCCTGCGGCTGGAACCGGAGGGCGAAGCGGCGTTCCTGTATCGCTCCTGGGTGGAGCCGCGCGGCCTGTTCAGCTTCATTCGCAAGGAACTCTCCGAGACGAGCCTCGTCATGCTCGACGACACGGGCGCGATCCTGCCGCTCTCCTACCGCAAGCTCGATGAGCTGGGCGGCCGGCACAGCGATATGCGCTTCGATCACGCCCGGGGGAAGGTGCACATCGAGTTCCGCGGCGAGCAGACCACCGTGGACTGGGAGCCCGGTATTTACGACCTGCTGAGCCTGCGCCTGGCGCTTGCGCACGACCTGGCCCGCGATGCCCTGCAAGACGTCTACCAGGTGGTCGATGATCGCAGCCGGGTCGAGGCCGTGGACGTGATCGTCGTGGGCCGCGAAACGCTGTCCACGCCGCTGGGCGAACTCGAGACGGTACGCCTCGAGTACCGCGGCCAGCGCCGCGATCGGCTGTTCAAGCTCTGGATGGCGCCGGGCATGGATGCGGCGCTCGTTCGGATGGAGCAATACGAGGAGGGCCGGCTCAGGGGCCAGCTCAACCTCGTCGAATACCGGCGCCTCTAGCCCAGCCTGGCCCGGATCCTGCGGTAGGCCTCGCCGAGTTCATCGGCCAGGATCCCGAACGCCGCGCCGACCTCCCGGGACGCCTCGCGCGCCTCGTCCTTGACGCCCGCCATCCGTCCCTCGAGGTGCTCCCACTTGCGCTCGAGCGCCTCCCATTCCTCTTTGAACTCGGCCTTGCCCAGGCGCATCTGGAGCCGTAGCTCGTCCCGCTCCTGGCGCAGCTTATCCATTACCTGCTTCTGGCGCGATGCCTCGGTCATGGCGACCACCTCGCTTCCATGGTGCCTGTCCAAAGCATAGGCCAGGATTCAGCGGACTCCAGCCCCCGGCGAGGTCCCGGGCCGTAGTCGGCCGCCGAGCCACTGGCCGAGGAAATACGAGCCGACAAACATCGGCAGCGTGGCGAGGCGCCACTCGAGACCGAGCATGGCGCGGATGAGCCAGACCAGCGGGATCGGTGCGTGGATCGCCACGATCCAAGGCAGTGAGCGCTTGACGAGCCCCGCGCGCCAGTAGCCGAACGGCAGGTTGATGGCGCAGACCAGGCCCAGGGTGATCAGCAGGTTCAAGACGCGGGCATCAGGCGAGGAACCCCCCGTCCACCGGCAGGCAGGCGCCCGTCACGTAGGACGCGGCGTCCGAGGCGAAAAACAGGATCGCGGGCGCGATCTCCTCGGGCTGCGCCACCCGGTTCAGCGGGATCAGCGGCAGGACCATGTTCAGGATGCGCTCGTTGCCGATCAGCGCCGAGGCGAACTTCGTGTCGGTCAGGCCGGGCAGCACGGCGTTGACTCTCACCTTCCACGGCGCGCATTCCTTGGCGAAGGCCTGGGTCATCGCGATCACCGCCGCCTTGGTCACCGAGTAGATGCCCTGGCCATGTCCCGGCCGCACGCCGTTGATCGACGAGGTGTTCACGATCGAGCCGCCGCCATGGCGTTTCATAAGCAGCGCAGCCTTCTGCGACATCACGAAGTAGCCGCGCACGTTGACCTCGACGGTCTTCTCGATCATCGACACCGGGGTCTCGGTGATGTGGCCGAAGTGCGGATTGGTCGCGGCGTTGTTGACCAGGATGTCGAGCCGTCCGTGTTCCTCCTCGATGAGCGTGAAGGCCGCGTCGATCGAGTCCGTCTCGCCGACGTGGCAGGCGAGCGCCGAAGCCTTGCCGCCCGCGGCACGGATTGCTGCCGCGACCGCCGCCACGCTCTCGTGCCGGCGCGAGCTGACGATGACGTGGGCGCCATGGCGTGCGAGCAGGTGGGCCGTCGCCGCGCCGATGCCGCGCGACGCGCCGGTCACGAGGGCGATGCGTCCGTCGAGGTTGAACAGGGGAGCGCTCATGAAGGTCTCCTCAGAATGGGGTCTTGTCGCTCGCCACGGCCTCGGCCGTCTCGGACAGCACGGTGCAGAACTGGCCGAAGGGCGCGAAGCGTGGATTCCTGGTCTGGCCGAGCACGAAGCGGTAGTAGATCTGCTGCACGATCACCGCCAGACGGAACAGCCCATAGACGTAGTAGAACTCGAACCGCGCCGGCGCGAGCCCGGTACGCGCGAAGTAATACTCGACCAGTTCCGCCCGCCGCATCATGCCTGGCTGGTGGGTCGGGAGCATGCGGATCTGCTGCCGCACCGGCGGGTCGTCCGCCTGCACCCAGTAGGCCAGCGAGGCACCGAGATCCATGAGCGGGTCGCCGATCGTTGCCATCTCCCAGTCGAGCACGCCGGTGACGCACCACCGGCCGTCGAGCCGGTCCAGCACGACGTTGTCGAACTTGTAGTCGTTGTGGATGAGCGCCGCGCGCGCCGCCTCCGGCGGGCGATTCGCCGCCAGCCAGGCCATCAGCGCCTCGTTGTCGGGCACGTCCTCGGTGCGTGCGGCGCGATAGCGATCCGACCAGCCGCTGACCTGGCGGGCGACATAGCCCTCCGGGTGGCCCAGTTCGCCCAGCCCCGCGGCCTCGTAATCGACGGCGTGGAGCTCCGCGTGCACGTCCACGAGGTTGCGGCAGAGCGCCTCGGCCTGGTCTGGCGCAAGGCTCAGCCCGGCCGGCAGGTCGCGGCGCAGGATCAGTCCCTGCAGCCGCTCCATGAGGTAGAACTCTTCGCCGAGCACGTCCCGGTCCGCGCAGAACAGCACGGGGCGCGGCGCGTACGGGAAGGCCTCGTGGATGCGGGACAGGATGCGGTACTCGCGGCCCATGTCGTGCGCGCTGCGCGCCTTGGTGCCGAACGGCGGGCGGCGCAGCACCCACTCCCGGCCCGCGGCGCGCACCAGGTAAGTCAGGTTGGAGGCGCCGCCCGGAAACTGCGCGATCTCGACCGCGCCCTCGAAGCCGGGCAGCTCGCGCGCCAGGAAGCCGGCGATGATGTCCGGATCGAGCTCCTCGCCCGGGCGCGGCGGGCGTGCCTCCTCGGCCACCGCCGCCGCGCTCACTGTCCCGCGGCCGACTTCAGCAGGCGGCGCGCGACGGCCATGCGGTGGACCTCGTCCGGGCCGTCGTAGATGCGCGCGGCGCGCTCCTCGCGAAAGAAAAACGCCAGGATCCGGTCGTCGGTCACGCCGAGGCCGCCGTGGGTCTGCAGGGCGCGGTCGACCACCCGCTGCATCACGTTGGCGGTGTAGTACTTGATCATGGAGACGCGCTCGCGCGCGGCGCGGAAGCCTTCCTGCTCGATCGTCCAGGCCGTCATCAGCACCAGCGCCCGGGCCGCCTCGACCTCGGCCGCCGATTCCGCGATCCAGTCCTGGATGGTGCCCATCTTCGCCAGCGGCAGGCCCGGCTTGATCTCCCGTCTGAGCGCGTAGGAGATCATCTCGTCCAGCGCCCGGCGGCAGATGCCCAGCCAGCGCATGCAATGGTGGATGCGGCCGGGACCCAGGCGCTCCTGCGCCATCGCGAAGCCCGCGCCCAGCTCGCCGAGCAGGTTCCCGGCCGGCACGCGCACGTTCTCCAGGCGCACCTCGCCGTGGCTGAAGAAGCCGCGGCCCGGATGGCCCATGACCGGGATATTGCGCACCAGCCGGTAACCGGGCCGGTCGGTCTCGACCAGGATCATGCTGGCGCGCCGGTACTTGTCGGCGGCCGGGTCGGTGACCGCCATGCAAATGCCGAAGCGCGCGCCGTCCGCCGCGGTCGCGAACCACTTGTGGCCGTTCAGCACGTACTCGTCGCCCTCGCGCACGGCCGTGGTGCCCATTTCCGTGGGGTTGGAGCCGGCGAACTCGGGTTCGGTCATCAGGAAGCAGCTGCGGATCTCGCCGGTCGCGAGCGGTTCCAGGAAGCGTTCGCGCTGGGCGGTGGTGCCGTGCGCGGCGAGCAGCTCCAGGTTCCCCGCGTCCGGCGCGTGGCAACCAAAGACGAAATGTCCCAGCGGGCTGCGCCCGAGGCCTTCCGAGATCAGGCCGAGCGTGACCAGGCCGTGCCCGGTGCCGCCCTCCGAGGCGGGCAGGTTTGGCGCCCACCAGCCGCGCGCCTTGACCTCGGCGCGGAGCCCCGTGACGGCCTCGTACAGCGCCTCCCATTCGCCGGCCAGGAGGAGCGACTCCAGCGGCTCCACCTGCTCGATGACGAAGGCCCGGATCCGGGCGAGGCGGTCGGAGAGTTCGGCGTTGATCTGGAAGTCCATGGCATTTACCGGAAGGTGATGAGGTTTTTTTCGCCGACGAGCTCGAGGTGGGCCACGTTGTTGAAGCCGAGCAGCAGCGCGTTTTCGTGCCGTGGGGATGCACCGTAGTACAGCTGCGTCAGGGATGCATTGTAAATGCTCCAGTTGATCGAGAGGGTGCGCTTGTTGGACAGGCCCAGCACGGCGCGCAGCGCGGCGGAGATGGCGCCGCCGGAGGTGACGACGGCAATCCGGGCCTTCGGGTCATTGGCCGTCAGCACGCCGTCGAGACCGGCGCTGACCCGGTTGCAGAAATTGCGCCAGTCCTCCAGCCGCTCGTAGTCGTGCGGCTCGTGGTCCATCCAGGCCTTGACCATGTAGCGGAACGCGAGCTCGAACAAGCGGTGGTCACGGAAGACATCGGCCTCGGCGAGGCCCCGTGCCGTTCCCACGCGCGCCATGAACAGCGGCAGGTAGGCGCGGATGACGCCCACGTGGTCGTACTCGTTGAACGCCTCCGAGACGCCCGGCTCGGGCGCCAGCGCGCCGAGGGCCTCGGCGACGCCGGAGAGCGTGTCCCGCTGGCGGCGCAGCGTCCCACTGACCAGCGCATCGAACGGCGCGGCCTTGCGCTTCAGGTAGGCGCCGAGAATCCCGGCCTGGCGCTGGCCGAGTGCGGAGAGCCGATCGTAGTCGTCACTGCCGAAGGATGCCTGGCCGTGACGAATGAGGTAGATCACCGCCATGTGAAGGCTCGCTCGCTGCTAGGGGGGGGTGTCGAAGGGCTCGAACCATAGGGCGGGTGTTTGCGCGGTGTCAACAAAGGGCCCCCGGTCGTGCATCATGTGCGCCTACCCCGGCAGTACGGCAGGCCTGACGACATGAAAAAAGAACGGATCGTGATCACCGGCGGCGGCAGCGGCCTGGGGCGCGCACTCGCGCTGGAATATGCGCGCGCGGGCTGGCGCGTCGCTGTGCTCGACCGGGATGGCGCGAGCGCGGAAGCCGTGGCCGCAGAGGTCGAGACCGCCGGCGGCCGCGGGCTGGCGATCGCCTGCGACGTCACGGACGCCGACGCGGTCGACAGCGCTGCAACCCGGCTCCAGCGCGGCTGGCGGGGTCTCGACGTGCTCGTCAACAACGCGGGCATCGCGGGCTCGGGCACGGTCGTCGAGACACCCGAGGAGGACTGGCGCCGGATCATGGAGGTCAACCTGTTCGGCGTCGTCCGGGTCTGCCGGGCCTTCGTCCCGGCGATGATCCGGGCGGGCGCCGGACATGTCGTGAACATCGCCTCGGCGGCGGGTTTCGTGTCGGCGCCGGGCATGGCGGCCTACAACGTCTCCAAGGCCGGGGTGATCTCCCTGTCGGAATCGCTCAGGGTCGAGCTGGCGCCGCACGGGATCGGCGTGAGCGTCGTCTGCCCGTCTTTCTTCAAGACGAACCTGCTGGAGGATTTCAGCGGCAGCGAGGAAGCTCGGCAGATGGCGCAACGGCTGATGGAGAAATCGCCGCTTGATGCCGGCGATGTGGCGCGCCTGATTCGCCGCGGCGTGCAGCGGAAGACGTTCATGATGGTGCCCCACGGCGACGCCTGGGGCACGCTCATGCTCAAGCGGCTGGCCCCGGAGCTGTTCTTCGGCGTGGTCAAGAAGCGCACGGCCAGCATGCTCGCGCGGCGCGCGGGCAGGGGAGCACGCGCATGAGCCGGGCGTGGATGATCTATGGCGCCAATGGCTACACCGGCGAACTGATCGCGCGCGAGGGGCGGCTCGTCCCCGTGCCGCGCGTGCTCGAGATGCACCGCGCCAGCGGTCACCTGACGCCGGCGCAGCTGGTCGGACGCGACTTCGTGGAACAGTTGCCCGGCTCCGGTCCCGTCCGGATCGAAGCGGCCAGTGGCGGCTGAGCTGGCGCCTGAGTTCGCGCCGGAGTTCGCGCCACCGGGGCTGATCGCGAACTCCCACGTGCAGTCGATCCTGCCCAGCTCGCCGTTCCGGCGCCGCCTGCTGCGCCGCCGGGCTGCGCCGCTGCTGGCGGCCAGCAGCGACCTGCTGCTGGACTGTGGCGAGGGCGTCAGGCTGCATGGCTGGTACGCGCCGCAATCGTCTGGGACCGCGCGCGGGCTCGCCGTGCTGATTCACGGCTGGGAGGGCGCGGGGGACTCCTCGTACCTGCTGTCGTCCGCGATGCGAATGTACACCGAGGGCTGGTCCGTGATCCGGTTGCATCTGCGCGATCACGGTCCCAGCCATGCGCTGAACGTCGAGTTGTTTCATTCCAACCGGATCGGCGAGGTCGTCGGCGCCATGGTGCGCATCGCCGAGCTGTTCCCGGCGCTGCCGCTGTGCCTGGGCGGGTTCTCGCTCGGGGGCAATTTCGCTCTCCGCGTCGCGGCGCGCGCCGATGCCGCCGGCATCCCCCTGGCACGGGTCATGGCCGTGTGCCCGGTGCTCGACCCGGCCAGCACGCTCGACGCGATGGAGCACGGCCCGCAGCTCTACCAGCGCTACTTCATGGCGAAATGGCGCCGCTCGCTCCAGATCAAGGCGCGCCTGTTCCCACAGCACTATCGTTTCGGCGACCTGCGCCGGTTCCGCAACCTGCGGGACATGACTGCGGCGTTCGTGGAAGATTTCAGCGAGTACGCCGACCTCGCGAGCTACCTCGCGGGCTACGCGATCGTCGGCGATGCGCTTGCGACGGTGGCCGCGCCGACGCTGCTGGTGGCCGCCAGCGACGATCCCGTGATTCCCGCGCGCGACCTGCCCCGGCTCGCGCACCCCGCGGCCCTGACCGTGGTCGCGACGCGGCACGGCGGACACTGCGGCTTCCTGCCCTCGCTGCTGGGCGCGAGCTGGATCGACGACCAGATGGCGGCGTGGTTCGCGCCCGCCGGGCTGCGGCCGTGATCCGCATCTCGCCCCAGCAGGCCGCCGCGCTGGCGATCGCTTCCGTGTTCGTCGCGCAGGCGGCGCTGCGCCTGGTGCGGCCGGAGTTCAACATCCTCCGCTTCGCGGTCCTCGGCTGGCCGCCATGGGCGGTCTGGGCAGTGTCCGCCGCAGAGCTCATCGGCGCTGCGCTGGTGGTGCGGGCGGATTCGTTTCGGCTCGGCGCGCTGGTGCTGGCGGCCGTCGCTGGGGCGTTCGTGTTCGCCTATGCGCGCGTCGGCGCGCCCGAGGCCGGGCTGGGGTGGGGCGGGTTGCTCGTCGCGCTCGTCGGCCTGGCGTGGTGGCGGCGCCGGCGCTGACCTGCGCCGGTCCCCTCGGCGGGTCTGCGGGCGCGCGCCGCCACAGGCCTGCTTCGTTCAAAAATTTCAACTTCACTCAGCGGGCCTGTGACGTCCCACGCCCGCTACCGCGTCGGTAGTGCTGGCGCCGGAGGGTGGCCCGGCCGCGGGCCTGGCGGGCGGCGAAGGACGCTCAGGCGTGCGACGCTTCCGGCAGGGCGGCCTCGGCGAACTGCAGGCGGGCGAGGCGCGCGTACAGGCCGTCCTCGGCCACCAGCTCGTCGTGCGTGCCGGTGGCAACCAGCCTGCCGTTCTCCAGCACCACGATGCGGTCGGCCTTCAGGACGGTTGCAAGGCGGTGCGCGATGACGATGGTCGTGCGCTCCGCCATCAACCCGTCGAGCGCCTGCTGCACTTGCTGCTCGCTTTCGGCGTCGAGGGCGCTGGTCGCCTCGTCGAGCAGCAGGAGAGGCGGGTTTTTCAGCACGGCACGCGCGATCGCGATGCGCTGTCGCTGGCCCCCGGACAGGCGCACGCCGCGCTCGCCGAGGTAGGTGTCATAGCGCTCGGGCATGTCGCAGATGAACTCGTGGGCGAGGGCGGCGCGCGCGGCAGCCTCGACCTCCTCATCGCTCGCCTCGGGGCGGCCGTAGCGGATGTTCTCGCGCGCGGTGGTGGAGAAGATCACGGTCTCCTGCGGCACCATGGCCATGGCGCCACGCAGCTCTGCGAGGGCGAGGTCCGCGATATCCACGCCGTCGAGCAGGATGCGTCCGTGCTGTGGCTCGTAGAAGCGCAGCAGCAACTGGAACACCGTCGTCTTGCCGGCGCCGGAGGGCCCGACCAGCGCCACCGTGCGCCCGGCCGGCACGGTGAAGGACACCTCGTCGAGCGCCTTGCGCTCGGGACGCGACGGATAGCAAAAGCCCAGGCCCTCGACGCGGACTTCCCCGCGCGCGGGCCGTGCCGCGGGCCGCGGCGTCACCGGGTCGCGGATCTCGGGGGTGGTGGTGAGCAGTTCCATGATGCGCTCCATCGCCCCTGCGGCCCGCTGCACTTCGCCCCAGACCTCGGCCAGCGCGGCGAAGGAGCCGGCCACCAGCACGGCGTAGAGCACGAACTGGCCAAGCTGCCCGCCGGTCATGGTGCCCGACAGGACCGCCTTGGCGCCGAACCAGAGCACGACCACGATCGAGCCGAACACGAACAGGATCACGACCGCGGTGAGGAGGGCGCGGGAGCGGATGCGCGCCAGCGCCGCGACGAAGGAATCCTCGACGGCGCGCTGGAAGCGGGCCGCTTCCCAGGCCTCGCGCACGTAGGCCTGCACGATGCGCATGGCGGTGAGTATCTCCTCCGCCAGGGCGCTCGAGTCCGCGATGCGGTCCTGGTTGCGCCGCGACAGCGCCCGGACGCGGCGGCCGAACAGGATCAGCGGCAGCAGCATCACCGGCACCAGCACGACGATCAGGCCGGTGAGCTTCGGGCTGGTGACGCCGAGCATGATGAGTCCGCCCGCCAGCAGCAGCACGTTGCGCAGCGCCACCGAGGCGCTGGAGCCCACCACCGACTGCAGGATGGTGGTGTCGGTCGTCAGGCGCGACAACACCTCGCCGGTGCGGGTGGTCTCGTAGAAAGACTGGCTGAGCCGGAGGATGTGCCGGAACACCGCCTCGCGCACGTCGGCCACGACGCGCTCGCCGATCCAGCTGACGAAGTAATAGCGCAGCGAGGTCGAGACTGCGAGCAGGCTGGCGAGGCCGAACATGGCGAGGAAATAGCGGTCCACCTGCGCGGTGTTCTCGGCGGAGAAGCCCTGGTCGATCATGAAGCGCACCGCGACGGGCAGGCTCAGCGTCGCGCTCGCCGCCAGCAGCAGGGCGCCGAGCGCCGCCAGCAGCATGCCGCGATAGGGCTTCAGGAACGGGGCGAGGTCGCGCAGCGGCCGCAGGTTGCGGCTGCGCGCGCGGTCGGCACCGTCGGTGACGGTCTCGCTGCCATCGGGGTTGCGTGTGGTAGCCATGTCGTGGGGCGCGGATTATACGGGAACCCGGCCCCGGGGGGCGTCAGGGCGCGCTGGCGGGCGCCGCGAGCGCGCTGCGCAGTTCGCCGACCGCCATGGTCTCGAGCCAGTGCGCGCCACGCCCGACCAGGTCTCTCGCCAGTACGGCGCCGTCGACCTCGTAGATGACCCAGTCCCAGGGGCCGCGCGGCAGCGGACCGGAAGGGAGGCGCTTGTGGTTACAGAACAGCCAGCGCGCCGGCAGGCGGCGGGCGAGTGCCTCGACCGCCACGTCGAAGTCGCGCACGATCCACCCGAGCGGCGCCGCCCCCGCGTCGGCCGCCAGCGCGAGCGCTTCGTAGTCATATGAGATGGGCGCCCAGCGGCCCCTGGCTGGCGCCAGCGCAGCCATGCACGCGTCGACGACCGCCTCGCGACCGAAGCGCTCGAGGCTCTCAGGCTTCAGCTCGACGAACGCGTTGACTTCGGCCTGCCCGGCGAGCCACGTCGCGAACTCCCGCAGCGTCGGCGCCCGCAGGTGCGCGAAACGCGCGCCGAAGCGCGCCGGCTCGCCGACGGGGATGTCGGCCAGTTCGGCCGCGGTCAGCGCGAACACGGGCACGTCGTGGCCCGCGACACGCTCGAGGTCCGGGTCGTGCAGCAGCACGGGAACGCCGTCGGCGCACAGCTGTACGTCAATTTCGAGCCAGCCGGCTCCCGCGGCGACGGCGGCCTCGAGCGCCGGAAGGGTGTTCTCCGGCCAGTGCGCGGCGTAGCCGCGGTGCGCAACGAAGATCGGCTTCTCTGGCATCATTCACCAAGCATAGACTGTCCCGGCCGCCCTGGAGAATGACACCCCATGAGCTTCGTATCCCACCTGCGCGGCATCGGCTCCGGCGCCGTCTATCCGCCGGACGCCGTCATGAACCTCTGCCCCGTCGACGGCCGGCCGGTCGAGATCGTCCTGGACATCGACCGGTTGCGCGCCGAGCGCCCGGCGGCGAGCTGGTACCTGCCGGCGCGCCGCGACATGTGGCGCTTCGGCGGTTTGCTGCCGCTGGACGCCGCCGTGCCGGAGGAGGCCGCCCGGATCGTCTCGCTGGGCGAGGGCGCCACGCCGCTGCTGGACGGCGGCGCCTGGCCGCTGGCCGGCCGGGGCGGGTTCGGCCTGCAGATCAAGGAGGAGGGGCGTCCGGTCCCTGGCTTCGGCGCGAACCCCACGCGCAGCTTCAAGGACCGGGGGATGGCGATGGTGGCCACGCAGGCGCGGCGCCTCGGGCTGCGGCGCCTCGTCGTCCCGACCCAGGGCAATGCCGGCGACTCGCTGGCCGAGTACGCGCTCGCCGCGGGCCTCGAGGTGGCCGTGGTGATGCCGGACGATACGCCGCAGGCTATCCTCGGGCGGGTCAGGGCGCTGGCGGAGCGGGACCCGCGCGTGCAGCTGGAACTGGTCCGCGGGACCATCCGCGAGGCCGGGGCGCGGGTAAAGTCGCACTGGGTGCCCGCCGGCTGGTTCAGCGCAGCGACCTTCCAAGAGCCCGGCTGGCGTATCGAGGGCAAGAAGACGCTCGGGCTCGAGCTCGCCGAGCCGGCCTCCCCGGGCGCCGGCTGGCGCCTGCCCGACGTGATCGTCTACCCCACCGGGGGCGGTACCGGGCTGCTGGGGATGTGGAAGGCGTTCGCCGAGCTCGAGGCGCTCGGCGTGGTGGGGCCGGAACGGCCGCGCATGATCGCCGTGCAGAGCCAGGCCACGCGCCCGCTCGTCGAGGCGTTTGAGAGCGGGGCGATGGACACCCATCCGGGGCCGGCCGGGGCCACCCTGGCGGTCGGTCTCAACGTGCCCGGCGGCGTGGGGCACTTCCGGGTGCTCGAGATCCTGCGCGCCAGCGGCGGCGGCGCGTTCGCCGTCGGCGAAGCCGCCATGCGCACGGCCTTCGGCGAGGCGCGTCGTGCGCTCGGCCTTGAACTCTGCCCGGAGGGCGCCGCCTGCATGGCGGTCTTGCCCCGGCTGTTCGACGAGGCCCTGATCCGGGCGGGCGACCGCGTGGTGGTCGTCAACACCTGCGCGCCGGAGAAGTACCTGCCGGAGGTGGAGGCCTGGTACGAGGGCGCCTGAGCCCTACCAGGGCAGCGCCTCGCCGTTGGCGTGCCAGAAGCCGCCGGTGGTCTCGAGCGTCAGCGCGTCGAGCCGCGCGATCAGGCCGGCCGCTGCCTCTTCCGGCTCGACGTCGCCGCCGCCGCCCACCATCTCCGTGCGCACGTAGCCCGGGTGCAGCAGCGCGACGGCGATGTCGCGCTCCTTCAGATCCATCGCCAGCGACTTGCCCGCGGCATTCACGGCGGCCTTGCTCATGCGGTAGCCGTAGTAGCTGCCGGAGGTGTTGTCGCCGACCGAGCCCATGCGGCTGGTGACGATGCCGATTTTCGCGCCCGGCTGCAGGTTGCCGAGCAGCGCCTGGGTGACCAGCAGCGGCCCGACCGAGTTGACCCGGAACTGCAGGTAGAGGTCGTCCACCGCCTCGCCGTGCAAAGCGCCGAGCGTGTCGCGGCGGAGCACGCCCGCGTTGTTGATCAGCCAGTCGAGTGGCTGGCCCTCGAGCGCGCCGGCGAGGCGCTGCACGGCCTCGGGGTCGCCGACGTCGACGCCCGTCTCCACCCGCACGCCGAGCGCATCGAGGGCCTTCGAGCCGGTGCGGCAGGCGGCGATCACCTGGTCGCCGCGATCCGCGAGCAGCGTGCAGAGCGCGAGACCGATGCCGCGGTTGGCGCCCGTGACGAGGCAATGAGCCATGATCTTCTCTCCTTATCGCCTGTTCACACTTGGGTTCCAGCCACAAGTATAGGCAGGCCGCGGCGCGGCCGATAAAGTAGCATCATGGGCCGAAGTTTTATCGTGGCGACATTGCTGGTGTGCGCGGTCACGGGCTGCGCGACGCCGCGTGCGCCTGCGGGGCTCGCGATGCCGGCGTCGGACGAGGCGGGGGCGGCCAGCTTGCTGGCGGGCTACCTGCTGGCGCGGGGCTGGACGGTGCGCCTGGCGGACGCGGTCACCGTCGACGCATCCCGCGGCGACGAGCTGTTGCGTCTCGAGCCGCAACTCGAGCCGGCAGCGCTCGACCGTATCGTCCTGTCGCGGACCTGGCCGCGCGATCCGCGGGTGGACGATGCGGCACTGCACGCGTTTGCGCTCGAGCTGAACGAGGCGCTGAACGTGGGCCAGTTCCGTGCCGATGCCGCGGGCCTGGTATTCCAGTCTTCGCTGCCGTTTCTCGACGAGCTCGAGCCGCGCCTGCTGGAAGCGTTCCTCGTCTACACGGCCGAGGTGCGCCTTGCCGTGCTGCAGGTGCAGGGCGACCGGCAGCTGCTCACGCCGGTTGAGGCCGGGGCGGCCAGCCGCTAATCTTCCCGCACTTTTCTTCCTCCCGGAGCACGCCCCAATGAGCGTCACCGTTCGCGCGCGCCACGAGTACCGTCACCCGGTCAGTAAAGTCTGGGCCGCGTTCAGCGATCCCGAGTTCTACCAGGCCAAGTTCGAGGGCATCGGGCATCGCAATGTCGAGGTCGTCTCGACGGAGTCCGGCGGGGACGGTTTCTCGATCGAAGTCAGCCGCGAGGTGCCGCTCGACGTGCCGGGCTTCCTGCGCGGGCTGCTCGGAGAATGGAACCTGCTGTTGCAGAACGAGCGCTGGACCGAGGCCGGCAAGGGCGTGTACACGAACGAGCTCGAGATCGAGGCCCGCGGCGTCCCGGCCGCAATGACCGGGACGATGCGGCTGTCCGCCAGCGGCAAGGGCTGCATCAACGAGGTCGCGATCATCATCCGCACATCGGTCCCGCTGATCGGCGGCAAGCTCGAACAGTTCGTCTCGAGGGATACCGAGGCGACTCTCGCCGCTGAGTACGCGTTCATCCAGGATTACCTCGACGGCCGGTAGCCTCTTTCAGCCCCCCGCCAAAAGCTCCCGCAGGTTCGTGATCGCCTGGTTGGCGCGCGACAGGTAAGACGCCATCACCAGCGAGTGATTGGCGAACAGTCCGAAGCCGCCGCCGTTGAGCACCAACGGGCTGCGCATCGGCGCGAGGCTCGCCTCCAGCTCGCGAATCACCTGGCGCAGGCTGACGGTCGCGTTCTTGTCTTCCAGCACGTGGCGGAAGTCGTACTCGATGGCGCGCAGGAAGTGCAGCAGCGCCCACGCGGTGCCGCGCGCCTCGTAGAACACGTCGTCGATCTGCAGCCAGGGCGTCTTGACCTCGATCTGGTCGCCCCGCGGCTGGCCGGCCTCGGCCGCCGGGTCGAGGGCCAGGTCGGTGTTGACCCGCGCCTGGCCGACGCTCGCCGAGAGCTGTTGCGACAGGTTGCCCAGGCGCTTCTCGACGACGGCCAGCCACTCGCGCAGGTTGTCGGCGCGCGCATAGAAGTTGGCGTCGGGCTCGGCCTGGTCCAGCAGGCGCGCCTGGTAGCTCTCCACGCGCCGGATGGCCTGCCGGTAGCGGCTCTCGCTGGACGGCAGGATCCAGCTGTTATTGTCGAAATTGAAGTTGGGCTCCGCCTCGGCGAGATCCTTGTCCTCGACCGACTGCGTCTGCGAGCGGCTGATGTCGTTGCGCATGACGCGCGCCAGGTCGCGCACCTGCACCAGCACGCCGAACTCCCAGTTGGGCATGTTGTCGAGGAACACGCCGGGCGGCATGACGTCGTTCGTGAGGTAGCCGCCGGGTTTGTCGAGCAGCGTCCGGGACACGCGCAACAGCGTGCTGGTGGTCGCATAGCCGGTCACGGCGGGCTGGCCTTCCGGTTCCCATCCGACCCAGAAGACATCGGGCTCGCGGGACCAGTACCAGCCGACCACGCTGACCACGATCACGACCACGGCCAGCCCGATGGCGGCGGCTCTCCTGACGCCGCGGCGGCTGCCCCCGCCTGCTCGGCGACCGATGTTTTTGAAATCCATGCATCGCTCCGGTTTGTGCCGTGCACCAGGACGTAGTGTAGCGCGCCGCGGGCCCGTTGCCTCCGGCGACACGATGGGGGTCCGAAGTGCGCCCGGAAGGTCACAATGTGACTCTCCACGTCACGCGCGTGGTGGTCAAGGCATCAGGTCAAGTATCTGATAAAAAAGGAAACACAGTCATTGGCACGAATTCTGCTTATCTTCCTCCGGGCAATGACGAAACGTGGACGCTATGATGCAAGCCAAGGAAGTCATCGCGCTATTACCGCCGGACGAGCAGTCCAAGGGAAAACAGAATCCCCGGGCGCTGGTCAGGATGGCGGATGGCCGGATGGCGCTGGAGGACGTCGAGATCGACACTTCGAAGTCGGGGCAGTTCCCGGCACGGTTTCGCCGCATGTGTCCGATCGTCGACCCCTCGACCCGCGAAGTGATCGGCTACGAGATGGAGCGGGTGGTATTGCCCCGACGCGCCTGAGGCGCCAGATTTTCTGATTCGACTCCCCCCTTACGCGCCGCAATCCCCAGGGATTAACAAGCGGCGCTTTTTTTTGGTTCTTCGCAGACCAGCGTCAAGGCTGTGGAGTGATGGGTGAACCACACACCATGACGCCAATGGACGGGGCCTGTAAGCCCCCGGGCGCCCACCGAAAAACCTGCTTCATAATTCTGCCTGTCTATCTTCTCCGCGCCTCTGCCTCTCTGCGTCTCCGCGCGAGCCGATTTTCCCCGTTATTTGCCGCGGCCGTGCGGACTGTCGAGGTCCAGTTCCGGCCCGACGGGCACGATCCCCGTCGGGTTGATCATGTGATGGCTGTGGTAATAGTGCTGCTTGATGTGGCCGAGATGCACCGTCGGCGCGACGCCGGGCACCTGGTACAGCTCGCGCGTGTAGCCGGATAGCTGTGGGTAATCCCGGATCCGGCGCAGGTTCGTCTTGAAGTGGCCGACATAGACCGGGTCGAAGCGCAGCAGGGTCGTGAACAGCCGCCAGTCGGCCTCGGTGAGCCGGTCGCCGAGGAGATAACGTCGCGTCGCGAGGCGCGCGTCGAGCCAGTCGAGTGCCTCGAACAGTTCCCCGAAGGCCTTCTCGTAGGCGTCCTGAGCGGTGGCGAAGCCGCAGCGGTAGACGCCGTTGTTGACGCTTGCATAGACCCGGGCGTTGATCTCGTCAATCTCCGCGCGCAGCTCGGCCGGGTAATAGTCGGCCGCCGACGAGGCCAACGCATCGAAGGCGCTGTTGAGCATGCGGATGATGTCCGCCGATTCGTTGCTGACAATGGTGCCGCGCTGCTTGTCCCACAGTACCGGGACAGTGACCCGGCCCGAGTAGTCGGCCTTGGCGCGCAGGTAGACCTGGTAGAGGTAGTCGCTGCCGAACAAGGGGTCGCCGGCGGTGAAATCGCCCGCCTCGCAGTCGGCGAACTCCCAGCCGTTGGCGAGCATGTGGGGATGCACGACGGAGACGCTGATGGCGTCCTCGAGGCCCTTCAGCGCCCGGAAGATCAGGGTACGGTGCGCCCAGGGGCAGGCCAGCGAGACATACAGGTGGTAGCGGCCGGCTTCGGCCGCAAAGCCGCCTTCGCCGCTCGGTCCCGGCGCGCCGTCCGGGGTTATCCAGTGGCGGAACACGGCGTCCTGGCGGACGAATTCGCCCCCCGTGGATTCCGTGTCATACCACTCGTCGTGCCATTCGCCGTTAACAAGCCGACCCATGTCAAAAACCCCTCTCGCGACAGCGGTTAAGCTGTGTGCGCAGTCAAAAAAAACAGGAGCCTATTATGACCGATCAGCCCTGGGCGGCCATGCGCAAGCGCATCACGACCGCCAATGCCGGCCTGAAGACGGCCCAGCCGGATACGCTCAAGGGCTTCAACCTGATCCACGGCCAGGCGATGAGCGCCGGCGCCCTGGACCCGAAGACCAAGGAGCTGATCGCGGTCGCGCTGTCGGTCGGCTCGCGCTGCGATCCCTGCATCGCCTTCCACGTCCATGCCGCCCTGCGCCACGGCGCGACCCGCGAGGAGCTCATGGAGGTCCTGTCCGTCAGTGTGATGATGGGCGGCGGCCCGTCGCTCATGTATGCGGCGCACGTCATCGAGGCCATGGACGAGGAGCTGGGGCCGGCCTGAGGCCGCTCGGGGAGGCCCTGCTCTCCTCCTGTAGGCAACGCCGCCGCGCGCGTATAATCGCCGGTCCGCCATGCCGGCGGGGGCGCTCCCGGGGGAGCACGGCTATGTATCGGATGGTGGACCAGCGGCTGGAGCGGCTCGCGCGCGTCGACGCGGATTGCCTGTCCGGGGGCGGGCGGGGCGTGGAGAAGGAATCGCTGCGCGTGGGCCCCGACGGACGCATCTCGGCCACCCCACATCCCCGCGCGCTCGGCGCGGCGCTGACGCATCCCTGGATCACGACCGACTATTCCGAGGCGCTGCTCGAGTTCGTCACGCCGCCGCAGTCGAGTTGCTGGGAAACGCTGCAGTTTCTTTGCGACGTCCACCAGTTCGTCTATCCGCGCCTCCCGGACGATGAGCTGCTCTGGGCGACCAGCATGCCCTGCGCCGTGGGTGGCGACGCAAGCATCCCGGTGGCCCGGTTCGGCACGTCGAACGTCGGCCGGATGAAGCACATCTACCGGCTCGGGCTCGGCTACCGCTATGGCCGGGTCATGCAGACCATCGCAGGGGTGCACTTCAACTACTCGTTGCCGGACCGGTTCTGGCGTGCCTTCCGCGAGATCGAGGGCTGGAGCGGCAGCGAGCGCGAGTTCCGCGACCGCATGTATTTCGGCCTGCTGCGCAGCTATCGCCGCTTCGGGTGGATCGTCCTGTACCTGTTCGGGGCCTCGCCCGCGCTGTGCAAGTCCTTTCTCGGCGGGCGCGATCCCGGCCTGCCGGAGTTCGACCAGGGCACCTGTTACGGCCCGCACGCGACCTCGCTGCGGATGAGCGACCTCGGCTACCGCAACACGAGCCAGGCCGGCATCCACCTGTCCATGAACGCCCTCGACGAATACATCGAGGGCCTGGAGGAAGCGATCCGCGCGCCCTGGCCGCCTTACGAGAAGATCGGCGTGGCGCCGAACGGCAAATGGCGCCAGCTTTCGACCAGTGCCCTGCAGATCGAGAACGAGTACTACGGTTTCATCCGGCCCAAGCAGCCGATCCTGGGCGGCGAGCGTCCGACCGTCGCGCTGCGTCGTGCCGGGGTCGCGTACATGGAAGTGCGCGCGCTCGATGTGAGTCCCTACGATCCCGCGGGGGTGAGCCAGAACGAGCTGCGCTTCCTCGAGGCGTTTCTGGTGTTCTGCATGCTGCACGACAGCCCGCCGATGGATGAGGCGGAGATCGAGCACCTGGACGACAACCACGCGCGGGTCGCGGTCGCCGGCCGCCGTCCGGACTTGTCGCTCGTGATCGCGGGGGTAGAGAAGCCGGTGGCCGAGTGGGGTCGCGAACTGTGCCGGCAGCTGGCGCCGATCTGCCGCCTGCTGGACCGGGACGACCCCTCGCGTTCCTACTCGGCGGCGCTGGAACTCCAGGCCGCGAAGCTGGAAGACCCCTCGCTGACCCCCTCGGCGCGGATCCTTGCCGAGATGCGCCAGGAGCGCGAGTCCTTCTTCCGCTTCGCGCTGCGGATGTCACAGCAGCATCGCGAGTATTTTTCCTCGCTGCCGCCGATGTCGCCGGTGCGCCTCGCGGAATTCGCGGCGGAGGCCGAACACTCGCTGCGGGCGCAGCAGGAACTCGAGCAGTCCGAGACTGAGCCTTTCGAGCAGTATCTCGCGCGTTACTTCGCCCGGGCGGGGGCGTAAATGGTCGCCAGTCTCGCCTTCCTGGTGCTCGGTTTCCTGTTGCTCTATGGCGGTGGAGAGGCCCTGGTGCGCGGCGCGAGCAGCCTGGCGCTGCGCATCGGTTTGAGTCCGTTCATCGTCGGGATGACGGTGGTGGCGTTCGCGACCAGCGCACCCGAACTGGCCGTCAGCCTGCAGGCCGCGCTGGCCGGCGTCGATGACGTGGCGATCGGCAATGTGGTTGGCTCCAATATCGCTAATATCGGGCTGATCCTGGCCATCTGCGCGATGATTCGTCCGGCGGACATTCACAGCCGCATGCTGCGACTGGACCTGCCGTGGCTGATCTTCATTTCCGTGTTGCTGCTGGCATTCCTCAACGACGGCCACATCAGCCGGCCGGCCGGCCTCGTGTTTCTCTTCGGGCTGGGCCTGTTCCTCTACTGGAACGTGCAGATCGCGCGGCGCGAGCAGCTCGAGGAGCGCATCCGGGTCGAACTGGAGGAAACCGTCCGCCCGGTCCGGACGCATGGCGCGCTCGACATGCTGCTGATCGGCGCAGGCCTGGTTGCCCTGGTGCTCGGCGGCGCCGCGTTCGTGCGTGGCGGCGTGAGCCTGGCCGAAGCGCTGGGTATCAGTCCGGCGGTGATCGCGCTGACCGTGATCGCGGTCGGGACCAGCCTGCCGGAGCTCGCGACCAGCATCGTCGCGGCGCTCAAGGGCGATGCGGACATCGCCGTGGGCAACGTCGTGGGCTCGAACTTTTTCAACATCCTCGCGGTGCTCGGCATCACCGCCGTGATCCGGCCCCTGGAGCGCGGCGCGATCACGATGGTCGATCTCACCGTGATGCTGATGTTCGCGCTGGTGCTGGTGCCGCTGATCCTGGTGCGGCAGCGCATCGGCCGGCCGGAAGGCCTCGCACTACTGATCGGCTACGTGGCCTACGTCGGCTGGCTCGCGCGCCAGGCCCTCTAGCCCTCTTCGGCGAAAATCGCGACGCGCCGGCCGCGCCCGTCCGCGTGGCCCCGGTACATGCCTTCCGTGCTGAACAACAGGCTGGACCGCCCCGTGCGGTCCACGACGATGACGCCGCCGAGCCCGCCGAGCTCGCGAATTTCGGCCAGCACCGTCGCGGCGGCCTCGCCCGGCGTGGCCCCGGCGAGGGCGACGCGCGCGCAGATCGCGTGCGCCGCGGCGGCACGAATAAAGTATTCCCCGTCGCCGGTCGCGGAGACCGCGCATTCGCCGTCGGCCCACGTGCCTGCGCCGATGACCGGCACGTCGCCGAGCCGACCATAGCGCTTCGCCGTCGTGCCGCCCGTGGAGGTGGCCGCGGCCAGGTGGCCCGCGGCATCCAGCGCGACCGCGCCGACGGTGCCGAAGCGGCCCTCGGACGGCTCCGTGGGCAGCGCGCCGCGCAGGGTGGCGCGCTGCATCTGCTGCCAGCGGCGCTCGGTCCAGAACCACTCGGCCGGCTTCAGCTCGAGCCCCTGGTCGATGGCGAACTCCAGGGCGCCCTGGCCGGCCAGGAAAACGTGGGGCGAGGCTTCCATCACCCGGCGCGCCAGCAGCACGGGGTTACGCACCCAGCGCACGCCGCCGATGGCGCCGGCGGCCCGGGTTGCGCCGTCCATGATCGACGCGTCGAGCTCGTTGCGGCCGTCGGCGGCGAACACCGCGCCGCGCCCGGCGTTGAACAGCGGCGAGTCTTCCATCGGCAGGATCGCGGCCGTAACGGCGTCGAGTGCGCTGCCGCCCTCGGCGAGCACGCGCCACCCGGCCTCCAGCGCCTCGTGCAGCTTCGCCTCGTAAAGCGCCCGGTCCGTTTCGCTCATCTCGGTGGCGCGCAGGGTCCCTGCGCCGCCGTGGATGACGAGCACGGGTCCCGGCGAGTCGGCCAGCACGACGCAGGGCCACAGGACAATCGCGGCCAGCAGGGTTCGGAGCGCGGTCTTCATTGAGCTGTTCCTGTGGAGGGCTGTCATTCGAGGGTCATCTGCCGTGGCGGCGGGAGGCGTCGCGTCACCGCGCGGCCGGGTTCACGGCGGAAGGCGATCAGCGAGAGATCGTCCGGCTTGCTGGGCTGTTCGCCGGGAGGTGGAGCGGGGCCGCGGGCGCCGCTCATGCGGGCCAGTGCGCTGTGAGCGAGCGCCTCCAGGCGCTCGTCGAGTGGCCCGCAGCACATGATCGCCGAAATTTCCGCGAGCCGCAGGTTGTCCACCAGCCCGTCGCTGCAGACCAGCACCGTATCCAGCGCGCCGAGGCGCAGGGCCGAGCCGACCTCGATGCGCATGTCGCGGCTACCGACAAAGTTCGATACCAGGTGGCGATCCTCGTGATGCAGCGCCTCTTCGTGGCCCACGAGGCCGGCTTGCAGTGCAAAGCCCACCGGCGAGTGCGACAGGGTCCGCAACTTGAGCAGGCCGCGCTGGCCGAACACCATGACCTCCGAGTCGCCCACGTTGTAGGCGCGCACCTGGCCTGCGGCCAGCTCCGCGACCGCGAGGGTCGTTGCCGCCCCCGTGCCCATGGACAGCACCGACTCATTGGCCATGCGGATGCCGTCGAGGATGGTGGTCTGCAGCGGCAGGCCGCCGGCCAGGCCTTCCTCGACGGAGGTGGCCAGCGCCGCGATGGCGCGCGCCGCGGCCGCACCGCCGCCGGGCAGGCCGCCCATGCCGTCGGCAATGGCCAGCACGGCGCTGTCCGGACCGAGCGGCAGCACGAGCACGGCGTCCTCGCTGCGCGTGGCGCCCGGACGCGGGGCGGCCCAGGCGGCGGCGGCGCCGCCGGCCACGCGCGCCAGCCCCCGGGAAATGCCTTCCCCTGTCGCGAGGATGAGCGCCTCCGCGCCGGCGCTCATGCCTGCCGGTCCGCCGCCGGGCGCCGGATACGCTCGAACGCGGCCAGCATCCGCATGCCGTCACGGAAGCGGCGCGTGGGTTTGACCTCGATCGCGCGCCGGATGAGCGTGACCATGTCCGGATGCAGCTTCTGCCGGAGGCGCGCCGCGCCGGGTGGCGGCCAGTCGTAGGGCCAGCGCGGCAATGTGCCGGCGAACATCCGGTACAGCAAGAGCCCCACGGAGAACACGTCGGAGGCCAGCACCGGGCGGCCCATGGCCTGCTCCGGGGCGACGTAGCCGACCGTGCCGGAGCCGGATGCCTCGATGCGCCGGCGGGCGAGCTTGGAAAAGCCGAAGTCCGCGAGCCGCAACTCATTGTCAGGGAACAGGATGAAGTTATCGGGCTTGATGTCACAGTGGATGATGCCGCGCTCGTGCGCATGTGCCACGGCCGACAGGATCTGGTGGGTGAAGTCGAGCGCCTTGGCGGTCGAAATACGGCGCTGCAGCCGGCCCCCGAGCGTGTCGATGCCCAGCGGCATCGAGATGACGAAGTAGCCGTCGATGAAGCAGGCATTCTGGATCGGCAGGATATTCGGGTGGTCGAGCTTGGCGAGCACCCGGACCTCCTTGCGGAAGTCCGCGAGGAAATAGTCGTCCATCATCCGCCGGTGCGGGATCTTCAGCGCGACCCGCAGGCCGTGAATGGTGTCGAACGCCTGGTAGACGGTCGCCAGCGGCCCGTCCGAAATTCGCCGCTCGATCCGGTATTTGCCCAGCTTCTGCCTGGCTCTAAGCACCATGTCCCGTTCCCGCGACAGGAAGGCCGGCTTGGCGCCGCGCCGTTCCGAAGCTCCGGAATATAGGGCAAACGCCGTGAGCGTGCGAGACATGGAATTTTCTTTGCCCGCCACCCTCTAACGGCACTGGACACATCGATGGCACCAGTGGGTGCCGATGGGCGAACAACAGGACCGAGCCTGGAGCGCGGAGAGCCCTGAACATGAACGGATATGCACGCAAGGATTTTTCGGACGACGCGAACTTCGAGTTCACCGGAGACGCGGAACCGATCGAGGCGTTGACCGACATCGGCCGCCGCGAGGCCAGGCGCAGCGGGCCGGGGACGGCTGCGCGGCGGACCCTGGAGGCGCTGGCGGAGAGCCGGCGGCTGAGTCGCGAACTCGCGGCCCTGGACAGCTTCGAAGACCTCTGACCGGGCCCCGGGGCGATGCGCAGGGCCGCCCGGGGTGCGAGAATGGGCATACCGGGGCGCGCGCCTGGCCGGTTTGGCTGGACCCGGCTCCGCAGCAGGAGGTTTGCAGATGGACACCAGATTCGCAAGGCGGCTGGCGGGGACGCTCGGGGTGCTGGCCCTCGCGGGCTGCGCCGCGGTCGGCCCGGAAATCAGCACCGACTACGACACGTCGGTGGATTTCTCGCAGTACGCCACCTTCTCGTTCATGGATCGCGCGGAGCGCGGCCAGGCGCTGACTTACGACACGATCGGTGACCGGCGCGTGATTGCGTCCGTGACACGGGAACTCGAGGCCAGGGGCTATCGCAGGGTCGAGAGCGACGCGGAGCTGCTGGTCAATTTCGCCATGGCCACCGAGGACATCCAGGACGTGCGGACGGTGCCGTCGGCAGGTCTGCCGCCACCCTGGTACGGCTGGCGCGGCGGATATTACTATCCGTGGCCGGCCTACAGCTATGAGACCTACGTGGATCGCTACGAGCGTGGCACGCTGTTCATCGACCTGGTGGATGCCGAGCGGCGCCAGCTGGTCTGGGAAGGCCGCGCGGTCGGCCGGATCACGAAGTCCACCCGCGAGGATCCCGCCGGCGCGCTCGACAACGCCGTGGCCGAGATTTTCGCGCGTTATCCCTTCGTCGCGGGTCCGCAGCGCTAGGGGTTGCTCAGGCCGGGCGGGTTGCCTCGCCGCGGCCTGATCTCGCAGGCCGAGCCCTCGTGGCGTGCCGCCATGACGCGCTCCGCCAGGATCTCGAAGTAGAGCGTGCATTCGCCCCGCTCCACGCGCGCGAACTGGGCCCCACCCGTGTCCGGATCGAGCCGTGTGGCCGGATCCTTCAATTCCTCGAGCCGATGGTCCAGCTGGCGGGCGCTCTCGTAGACGAGCACGGTCGCCTCGTTCTCGCCGGTCAGGGTGCGCAGCGGTGGACCCCAGACGTCAAGCAACTCGGACACCGGCGCCCCCTGCCATGCCTGCAAGTCGCGCTGCCACCAGTCTCGCGTGCCAGCGCAGCCGGCGCTGAGCAGGGCGGCAAGCAACAGGGAAACGAGTCGGGACATGCGGGTGCGCCTAGGGCGGGTTCACCCGATCATATCAAGCCGCGCTGCTTCATGACGGAATGAATGATCGCGGTCGCGATCATCGCCGCGCCGAGCAGGCCGATCGCCACGCCGGCGTTGTTCAGCGCCGTGGGCGCCAGCAGCATCACGCCGCCGAGCCCGAGCATCATCATGCCCGACATCAGTTTCAGCAGCCGGCCCTCGCGCTCGCCGAGCTTGCGCGAGCCGAAGCGCAGCACGAACAGCAAGACGATGATCAGCAGCGGGATGACGTAGATGATGTTGTACAGCACGAGGTACATGTAATAGACGAACGTGTCCGCCTCGCGCAGCGTCAGGATGCGGGTGTAGACCATGGGCAGCCCGGCGGTACACAACAGCTCGTAGCTGTTGACCGCGATCGCGAGCACGATGGTGCCGGCGATCATCGGCGGCAGGGTCTTGGCGCCGACCAGGTTGCGCATCCGCTGGTACATGCCCGGCTTCTTCGACTCGGGGATGGACAGCGAGGGTCCGCCGGACTGGAACCAGAAATAGTCCTTGATGTTGATCGCCGCGAGGCTCACTGCGATGAGGCCGGCGAGCAGCGTGACCAGCCGAAGCTCGCCGATCAACAGGAAGACGTTCAGCCAGGCGGCCATGAACACGAAATAGATCAGGCCCGAGATCAGCACGAAGGTGCCGCCCACGAGCATCATGCGGGCGCGGCTGCGCGCATGGACCATCAGGCTGAGCAGGAACAGCAGGACAAAGAACGCGCAGGGATTGAACGCGTCCAGGCCGGCGATGACGACGGTGAGGATCGGCAGGCCCCAGTCAGACGGGTTGATGAAGCCGAGCAGCGGCACGTCCACGCCCATGACCTCACCCGGGACCGGCCCGGCCTGCCCGAGCGTCGCGAGATGGCGGTCCGGGTCGGCGCGGCAGTTTTCCAGGCGGGCGAGCAGCACGGCGCCGGTGGACTCTGCGTGATCGAAACCCGTGTGCATGGAGCCGCAGAAAATGAACGCCGGCACGCTGCGCGCCTGTTCGCCGATCGCGGCCGCGGTGTCGCGGTAGAAGAGGCCGTTGTCCCGGTTCTTGTTGATCTCGAAGGCGCGCAGGTCGATCCAGTCCCGCGCGTCGAGCTCGGCGACGAAGGGCTTGGCCTCGATGCAGTGCGGGCAGGTGTCGGAATAGAAATAGTAGAGGACGATCTGCGTCGTGCCATCCGGTCCCTCGCGGGTCCACTGGATGTCGTCCGCGGCGGTCGCCGCCGCGCTGAAGAGCAGCAGCAGTGACGCCGCGATGCTCTGGATGAAGCTGTTGAGCCGCATGGGATCTCCGGGATTTATGCTGCGCTGCACTCTACTGGGCACGCTGCGCGCGGGCAATCGTGGTAAGTGCTTGGGAACTTTTTGTCCCGAGTCCGGCCACGTCCGGCCTGAATGAGAATGGGGACACTGCTGCTGCGAGCAGTGTCCCCATTTTGCGGTTTCGGCAGTGTCCCCTTAAGGGTTCAGCAGCCGCAGGATCTCGGAATCTTCCTCGCGCTGGGCGAGCACGGTATGGCAGGTGTCGCAGCTGCGGGTAATGCCTTCACCCTCGGCCGTCTTGTGATTCCGGTTGTGACAGCGAAAACAGCCGGGCGCCGTCTCGCGGGACCGGACCGGCGGATGACCGGCGTGGTTGGGATAGGTGTCCCAGTTCACTCGCATGTGGGGGAACACGTTCCAGCTGAAGATGTCACCGAGTGCGTCGCCCGCTTCCGTCACCGCGACCGCGTTCTGCGCCAGCACGTCGGGGTAGTTCTCGCGATAGAAAGCCTGCAGCGACTCCGCCAACCCGATCCGCGCCTCGTCGTGCGTCTGGTAGTCGGCTTCTTCGATGATGCGCACGCTCTCGCGCTTCACGTACGGGAGGGCGGGGTCGATCCGGCCGGCCGCCATCAGCAGGTCGACTTCCTTGCTCGGATGGCGATAGATGTGCGTCGGCCGGTTGTGGCAATCCACGCAGTCCATGGTGCGCCAGTCGCTGGCATCTTCCGGCGTCTCGTCGGCGAGGAACACCTTGACCGTGCCGTCCGCCCGGGTCAGTTCGATGTCGTAGATGTTCATGCGGCTTTCGTCGGAGCGGTAGCGGATCTGGATGTTCGGGTCCACGTGCCAGTGGATGCCGGAGGAGTCGCGGCCGTGCAGCCCGCCGACCTTCAGCAGGATGGCGTTGCGCAGCTCGGTGTTGTTTTCGTCCTCGTTGAAGATCGTGTGAACCTTCAGCTTGTCGCCTACGAACTTGGTCGGCCAGTGGCACTGCTCGCAGGTGTCGCGGGCCGGGCGGAGGTTGTGCAGCGGCGTGGAAATCGGCTGGGGATAGATGTTGAGCGCCACCGCGACCAGCTGCCAGGCGCCGTCCATCTTGGATTTCACGAACCAGTCGGCGCCCGGGCCGATATGGCAGTCCACGCAGCGGACCCGCGAATGCGGCGAGCGGCTGTGGGCGGTGTGCTCGGGCTGCATTACGGCGTGGCAGGCGAGGCCGCAGAAGGCCGTCGAGTCCATGATTTCGACGCCCTTGTAGGTCGCACCGGCGAGCACGATGATGTTCACCATCGTCAGCACCATGAAGATGATGACCGACTTGCGGGTGGTCTCGCTGTTCAGGTCGATGACGGGGAACAGCGGCGGCGCCACGCCGCTGGCCGCCATTTTCGCCGCGCGCCTGCGCTGGCGGACGATGCCCAGCGGAATCAGCACCAGGCCGGCGACGAAGAACATCGGCAGCACGAGGTAGGTGAGGATGCCGAGATAGGGTCCGCCCTCGAAGCCGACCATCTGGACGATGAACAGCGTGACGATCAGCGTCAGCGACGCGACGGCCAGCGCCGTGCCGGCGAGGCTGATCGGGTTCCGGGTCAGTGCGGCGAAGAAATATCTGGCCATGATCAGCCCTCGGTAGTCAGCAGAAACCCGCCATGGTGCGGGCGAGGCGGCGATGGGCCCGCATCATCGCAGCAACGCTGCGGTGATGCCAGCCTGGTTGCCGGGCCAGGGAACGGGCAAGGCCCCGCCGATTGCTCGACGGGGTCCGGCGCCCGATCCCTCGGGGTTGATCCGGGCAGCCGTCCTGGCCGCCCGGACGCGTCCCTGCATCAATAGATGAGCAGGGCCGTGAAGATGCCCACCGCCAGGGCCAGGCCGATGGCGACGGCCAGGAAGCCCCAGAAATAGATCTTCCGCATCTGCTCGTCGGTCGGCGGAGGCACCAGGTGCTGCTCGAGCGTGCCCTCGTCGACCATCCGCTGGTACTCCAGCGGCCGCTCGTCCTTGAAGCGCTCGAGCGGCTGGCTGCCGGTGAACACGACGGGATCGAGCGGGAAGCTTTCCGGACGCAGGTGCGTGTGGAAGAAGTGGAACAGGAAGATGAAGCCGGTCGCCAGCAGGGCTTCCTCGCTGTGCACCACGTAGGCGGCGGTCAGCGCCCAGCCCGGCAGCGGCAGGATCGTGGTGAAGAAGTTCGGGAACCACAGCGCCAGGCCGGAGCCGCCGATGATCATCATGCCCCAGAACACCGCCAGGTAGTCGAACTTCTCCCAGTAGGTCCAGCGGTCGCCGGCGGGCCGCGGGCCCATGTACAGGAAGTACTTGAACATCGCGACGATGTCCTTGCCGTCCTTGAGCTGCGGCGTCATGGAGTTCGGGCCCCAGAACAGGCCCTTCTCCTTCTTGATGAAGAAGCGGTGCGCAAGGATGCCGAGATGCCAGGCGAAGTAGCCGAAAGTGCCGATCGCCGCGGCCCGGTGCAGAAACATGGTGATCTCGAGGCCGCCCCACCAGCCCATCAGCGTGTGCGCCCAGGGCGCATGGCTGAACTTGAGCGGCAGGCCGGTCGCGGCCAGCAGCAGGAAGGTCACGATGATCAGCTTGTGCATGCTGATATCGCGCTTCTTGAAGCGCCGGATGTACTGGCCGCTGGCGCTGTGGTGGCCGACGAATTCGCCGCGCTTCAGGCCGACGATGCCGCGCTGCAGCCACAGGATCGCGTGGATGCCGAAGAAGCCGAACACGCCGATGACCAGGGCATGCATCGCCATGGCGATCAGGTACACCCAGAAGTTGTCGCTCGGGTCGCTGGGGTCGACGTGCGGGCTGAACGAGGCGAATGCCGCCGTGACGTTGCCATGGCACTGGCCGCACATGGCCTGCGCGTTGTCGGGATGAATCGTGGAGCGCGGATCGTCCTTGCCGAGCGTGCTGTGCGGCGAATGGCAATCCGAGCAGGTCGCGGACTTCTGCAGGCCTAGGTTCGTCGCCTTGCCGTGGAAGCCGCCGCGATAGGTGTTGTAGAAGTCGCCGTGGCAGTCGCCGCACTCCTCGGCCATGTGCAAACGCTCGGCTCCCATCACGGGGTCGCCAATCGAATGGGACTCGTGGCAATCCACGCAGGTGGCGGTCTGCGTGTTGCCGGCCGTCCAGGCAGCGCCGTGCGCGCTGACGTTCAGCCACTCCTTGTAGATGTACTGGTGGCAGTCGCCGCACAGCTGGGGCGAGTTCTGGAACGACGTGGGAGAGCGCTCGTCCTCCACGGCCACCACGCGGTGGCTGCCGTGGCAGGTGCTGCAGGTCGGGGAGGCGACCAGGCCGGAGCGCAGCAGGCCGCGGCCGTGCACGCTGTCGACGAAGGCCTCGATCAGGCCTTCCTGGCCGGGATGAGCGGCATGGCAGTCGCCACAGACACGGACCTGCCCGACTGGCGACATCGGCGACAGCAGGTCGTCGTTCTTCAGCATCTCGTGCGCGCTGCCGTGGCAGTCCATGCAGGCGACTTGGCCGCCGTGCACGCTGCGCCCGACGGCGCGGGGCGCCATGGCGTGGCATTGCACGCAGACGGCGTCGCCGGTGAGGTCGGCCAGGTCCTCTTTCTTGTGGCGCGGCCGCGTGACGTTGGTGTGGCAGCTCTTGCAGGCCACCTCCGCGTGCGCGGTCGAGTCGAAGTGAACATCGTCGTGACATCCGACGCAGTTGATCTCGCGCTCCTGGGCGCCCGCGGTGGTGGCACCCAGCGAGAGCGCCGCCACGGCCAGCAGGCCGCTGAGCAATGCAGGAAGAGAAGCGTGTCTGGCCATGACTGTCATCCCGTTTTTCCGGTCCGTGGACCGCGGGCTTCCCGTCGCGCGGGAGCCTTCTGGTGGTGTTCGGCCGCCCCAAGAATCGGCCGAGCCTTCAAGCGGCAAGGCCCGCAAACTGATGGTTTACGGACATTTACCTCGGGCGGAGACAATTTTGCGCTGCGGCGAGGCCGCCGCAATCAGGGTCAATGCGTACCCGGGGGGCGCAGGTCGGGGGTCGGAAGGCGCGCCTCGAGCGGGCCGGGAGCGTCCAGCTCCTCGCGGATGGTGTGACGCATCAGGTCGCGGAAGTCCGAAACGGCCATGAAGAACTCGCGCATGATGAGGATCCATATGCGCATGCCGTACTCCGTGAGTACCAGCCGGTCGCCAGTGTCGCGCACGGCGCCCATGAGCCTGAGCCCGAGGATCTCGGCGGCGAGCTTCACGAAGAAGCCCGGGTAGCGGGCCTCGGCGGTCTTCTTATCCAGCGACAGGCCGAACAGGTTCATCAACATGAAGTAGCGGAGCCGGTCCCGCCGGGTCAGTGGCTGGCGCCGGCTGATGCCGAAGTTGCCCGCCTCGACCTGGCGGTTGTAGTGGTTCAGCGAGAAGGTGCTCGAATACAGCACGCCATCCAGGTAGCTGAGCGAGCCGCTGCCGAGCCCGAGGTATTCCTCGTTCTCGATGATGTACTCGTCCACGGTGCTGCTGTTGCGATTGAAGCACCAGGCGGAGGACGGCCGGTAGGACGCGGGCAGTGCGTCCAGGATCAGGCGGTACATCCGCCCCTCGCGGTCGAAGTCCACCTCGCCCATGGTCTTGAGCATCTTGCGCATCGTGCTCTCGGCGCTCATCAGCGGGTAGAAGGTCACCTGGCTGACCTCGAGCTCGCGCGTCAGCAGGTCGATGTCCCGGCGCAGCGACGCGTCGTCCTGGTGCGGCAGGTTGAAGATCATGTCGGCGTTGAGGGTCTCGAAGAAGCCGTGGGCGCCCTCGAGCCGTTTCATGACCTGGGCCGCCGAGCCGTATTTCTCGTAGCGGTCCATCTGCTTCAGGAGCTCGTCGTCCAGGCTCTGGATGCCGACCGAGACGCGCGTCACGCCCGCGTCGCGCATCTGCGACATGATCGCCGGCGTCAGGTCGTCCGGGTTGGTCTCGATGGAAATGCTCTTGATGGGGCTCAGCTTGTGCAGCAGCTCCAGCGTCTTCGCCAGCTCGCCCGGCATGACGGTCGGCGTGCCGCCGCCGACATACAGGTCGGAAAACAGGTATCCGGCCTCGTGCGCCATGCGGATTTCCTGCCGCAGGCTCTTGAAGTACTTGAGAGCCTTGTGTTCCTCGAAGCAGACGCGGTGGAATGAACAGAACGGGCACAGCACGGTGCAGAACGGCACGTGCAGGTAAAGCATGTAGCTGCGCGACGGATCGGGCGCGGGGAGCGATTCGCTGGGCTGCGGCCGCGCGAAACGGGTCAGGCGCCGGCTGTTGTGCCGGAACCCCGCGGTCAGCAGTCGATCCATGATCCTCAAGAAATGAAGCCCCGTGTTCTGCAGTGCTCGTGACCCAAGTCAGCCATGTTATCGCAGTTGCGGGCCGGCCCGGATTCAGGCGCCGCCGCCTGCGCCGCCCCGGCTGCGCCACTCGCCGGGCGTCACGCCCGTCCAGCGGCGAAAGGCGTGCGACAGGTTGGCGGCGTCGCTGAACCCCGTGCGGGCCGCGATCTCGTCCAGCGACAGGGGCGTGTTCTCCAGGTAGCCGGCGACCAGGCCGAAGCGCACCTCGTCCACCAGCGCCCGGAACCCGGTGCCTTCCTCGGCCAGGCGGCGCCGCAGGCTGCGGCGCGACAACCCCAGGTGGCGCGCGGCCTCGTCCTGGGTGGGCAGGCGCCCCGGGTGGTCGAGCATGATGCGGCGCAGCCGCATGGCCAGGCCGCCGACCGGCGAGAACGACTCCAGCAGGCGCCGGCATTGCGCCTCCGCAGCCACGGCCGTCATCGGGTCGCCGCCGGGCAGCGCCTGATCCAGCCGGGCCGCGCCGAGCCGGAGCGCATTGCGATTACGGCGGAACGCCACCGGGCACCCGAAGGTGGCGGGGTAGCGCTCCGCCCAGGCCGGCGCGGGATACGCAAACACCGCCTCCCGGAGTGTGCCGTGCTGGCCGGTCAGATCCTCGAGCAAGGTCACCGCGGCCGCCGCATCCCGCTCGACGAAGAACGTCTCCAGGTCGCCCAGCGGGAAGGAGGCCCGCATCACGAGCTCGGCGTCGCCCCGGCCGCGCTGGAAGCTCCAGTGCAGGAAGGTATGGGTCAGGTCGACGTACTGCAGCCCCACCCGGATCGCGCTCGCAAGGGTCGGGCTCGCGGCCAGCGCCAGGCCCCAGAAGCCGAATACCGGGAAGCGGTGCCCGCGGCCGGCGAGCAGCCCGAGATCGGGTCGGCCGGAAACCTGCAGGGCCGCCCTGATGAAGGCGATCTCCCGGTCCACGGGCACCGTCTGCCCGGTCCCTGCCAGCTGGGACGGCAGGCCGCAGTCGCGCAGCAGCGGCCGGGGGTCGTGGCCGAGGTCCTCGAGCGTGCGCGCGAGCACGACGACGCCGGCGGCCGGATGCTGCGCGCCCGGCGGAAGCGGCAGCGATGACAATTGCGTGACCATGTTGGCCGAAAATAACAAAAGCAGCGCCGGCAGGGAACAATGCCTTCGCCTGGCGCATCGATAGAGTGGAGTGAGAATCTCGAGGAGCACGGCATGGCAACGAGCGCGATGGACGCGGTGGGTTGGGTCGACCGGCGGCGGCACTACTGGCTGCTGTCGGTGCTGCTGCCCATGCTGCCCCTGGCCAGCCTGCTCGGCTGGCGCCTGGGCGCCGGCGAGTGGCTGCTGTGGTTGACCCCCGTCGTCGTCTACGGCCTCGTGCCGCTGCTGGACCAGGTCCTGGGGGAAGACCGGAACAACCCGCCCGAGTCACTGGTCCCGACACTCGAGCGAGAGGCCTGGTATCGCTGGCTGACCTGGCTCGCCGTGCCGGCCGTCTGGCTGACCGTCATCGTGGTCGCCTGGGTGGCGGTGCGGGGCGGGTTGTCGCCGTTCGGCTGGCTCGGCCTGGCGATCTCGGCCGGCTGGACCAGCGGCGCCGGGATCAACGCCGCGCACGAGCTGGGGCACAAGAAGCCCGCGCTGGAGCGCTGGCTGGCCCGCTTCGCACTCGCCCCCGCCTGCTACGGGCACTTCGTTGTCGAGCACGTGCGCGGCCACCACCGCGACGTCGCCACCCCCGAGGATCCGGCCTCGTCGCGCTTCGGCGAGAGCTATTACCGTTTCATGCGGCGCGAGATCCCGGGCGCGTTCCGGCGCGCCTGGCGCCTCGAGCGTGAGCGGCTCGCCGCCCGGGGCCGGGGCGTCTTCGACCTCCGCAACGAGAACCTGCAGGCCTGGGCGCTGAGCGTGCTGTTCTGGGGCGGATTGCTCGTCGCGCTGGGGCCGGCGGTGCTGCCCTTCATGCTGGCCCAGGCAGTGTTCGCGTACAGCCTGCTGTCGGCGGCGAACTATGTCGAGCACTACGGCCTGCTGCGTGAGCGCCTCCCGGGCGGCGGTTACGAGCGCACGATGCCGCGCCACAGCTGGAATTCCAACCGGGTGGTCTCCAACCTGCTGCTCTACCAGCTGCAGCGGCACTCGGACCACCATGCGTGGCCGGCGCGGCGCTACCAGTCGCTGCGCCACTTCGACGAGGCGCCGCAGCTGCCTACGGGCTATTTCGGCATGTTCCTGGTCGCGTTGGTGCCGCCGCTGTGGCGCCGCGTCATGGATCCGCGGGTGCTGGCGCATGTCGGGGGCGACGTCGAGCGCATCAACCGGATGCCCGGCGACGCGCGTACCGCACGCTGAACTGAGACGCGCGTCGGAGCTTATGTCAACGCGGGACTCGCTTCCGCGGCAGATCGGTGGGACTATCCGGACAGAGCGCGGCGACAGACCGCGTCTCGAAACTAACAGGAGAGGTCCCCCATGAAGCAATCCCTCACTGTCGTCCTTGCAGCGGTCCTGGCGGCGGTGTGCGCCGGCGCAGTCGCCGCACCGCCTGCGGACCGCGGCGCCGAGCGCGCCCGCGTCTATGTCGCCTATCACGCCGACGCGCGCGGTCCCGCGCAACGAGCCCTCGCGGCGGTCGGCGCGGAGGTCCACCACGACTTACCGCAGCTGCGGGCCTTCGCAGTCAGCCTGCCGGCGGTCGCCGTCAGCGCCCTGGTGCGCAACCCCGCCATCGAGTACGTCGAGGCGGATCCGAAGCGTTACCCGATGGCCGAGACGGAGCCCTACGGGATCGCCATGGTGCAGGCCGATCTCGTGGCCGAGGGTGCGAACACAGCGAACACCATGGTCTGCATCATCGATTCCGGCGTGCAGCTTGACCACGAGGATCTCAGCTCCGGGCAGTTCAATGGCGAGTACGACTCGGGCAGCGGCTGGTGGAACACGGACGAGAACGGCCACGGCACCCACGTGGCCGGCACCATCGCGGCGCTCGGCGGCAACGGCACGGGCGTCGTCGGCGTGGCGGCGCAGGGCACGTTGCCGATCCACATCATCAAGGTCTTCGGCGCCGACGGCTGGACCTATTCGTCCAGGCTCACGGCCGCGTTGCAGGCCTGCGAGGACGCGGCTGTCGGCAAGAAGCTGGTCATCAACATGAGTCTCGGCGGCAGCTTCAAGAGCCGCACCGAGGACCAGGCCTTCGCCCGGGCCTACAGTCGTGGCGTGCTGTCGATCGCCGCGGCCGGGAATGACGGCAACACGCGCCTGAGCTATCCCGCGTCCTACAGCTCGGTGATCTCGGTCGCCGCAATCGACGAGAGCAAGACGGTGGCCGTGTTCTCGCAGCAGAACAGCGCGGTTGAGCTGGCAGCCCCTGGTGTGGGCGTGCTGTCCACGGTGCCGACGGGCACCGGCTCGATCGCCACGGTGACCGCAGGCGGCACCGGCTACGCGGCCGACGGCATGGATGGCTCGCCAGAGGGCAACGTCTCCGGGGCGATCGTGGATTGCGGTATCGGAGACAAGAGTTGCCCCGGTGGCGGCGGCCAGGTCTGCCTGATCGCGCGCGGCACGATCAGCTTCGCCGACAAGGTCCTTAATTGCCAGGCCGGCGGTGGGGTCGCAGCGATCATCTACAACAACCAGCCCGGGCCGCTTTACGGCACGCTCGGCGGGGTCGGTACGAGCATCCCGTCGGTCGGTATTTCCCAGGCGGACGGCGGCACCATCAAGGATCTCGGCGAGGTCTCCGGCAACGTGTTCATCGGCGCCAGCAACTACGCCAAGTTCGATGGCACCTCGATGGCGACGCCCCACGTTGCCGGCGTTGCGGCCGTCGTATGGAGCCATGGCGCCTGGACGAACCAGCAGGTGCGCGACGCGCTGGCGGCAACGGCCGAGGACCTCGGTGCGGCCGGGCGTGACAGCGCCTATGGTTATGGGCTCGTACAGGCCCGGGCCGCGCTGGATACCCTGCTCGCGCCCCCCCCTGGGGACGGCGGCGGCGGCGACACGGGAGGCGGTCCCGGCGGCGGCAAGGGCGGTGGCGGCAAGGGCGGCAAGAAATAGCCAGTCGTTCACCTTAGATACGCCACAGGGGCGGGTCCTCGGGTCCGCCCCTTTTTCGTATGACCCGCAGTTGATCCGCCAAGTCACTGAAAAACCTCTTCGCCGACGGCCGCGTTCGACGTTCCGCGCCAGCACCAGTCAATCCGCGCTTTCCTCGATGCCCCATTCCGCCGGCGGGACTAGGTTTAGAGATGCCAGCGGGAAGGTTTCCCGAGGTACGGACCCGATTGGGAGGTGATGAGCATGTCGACGGTACGCGAGTTGACCCCGAAGACACCGGGGACGAGCTCGAGGAGCGTCGCGCGGATGAGCAAGCCGCTACTGGGCATTGAAGACCTCATGGAGAGTCTCTTCTCACGCCCGTGGATGGAACCGATGGGTTGGCGGCGTCCGCTGCTTGCCGAACTGGAGAGCTTCGAGATGAAGTTCCCGCGGATCGACATGGTGGATCGCGACAGCGAACTGCTGGTGCGCGCAGAGCTCCCCGGGATTGAAAAAAAGGACCTGGAAATCACCATTGCCGATGATTTCCTGACGATCGCGGTGCATCGCGAGGTCTCGGAGAAGGAGGAATCCGAGCACTTCTATCGCGCCGAGATGGCCCGTGGCGCCATGGAGCGGACGATTCCGCTGCCGGTGGATGTCGTGGGCGACAAGGCAAAAGCCGAACTCAAGGACGGCATCCTCGAGCTGGTCATCCCGAAGGCCACCAAGGTCAGCCGCCACAAGGTCAGCGTGCGGTAGGCACTCCCCCGCCTGCCCACGGGGCCGCCGCACGGGCGGCCCGGCGGCCGGAGCGGCGCAAGGCTGCTCCGGCCGCGCTGTTGTTCAGTCCTGGTTGGTCTTGGCGTCCCGGCGACGCAGCTCCGCGAGCAGCGTCTTCGGGCCGATCGACTGCAGGCGCTTCTCCGCCAGCGCCAGCGGGAGGACGATCACGCCCTCGGCCATGGACTTGAACATACGCACGACGGCCGCCGCGTTGCGGGCCAGCTGCACCATGAGGGGGTCGTCCGGCTCCGGCACCGGGAAGCGGAACAGCAGCGTGGAGTCCTCGCGGGTGAACCCGCCCTGCGGGACATACGGCTCCAGGAGATGCCGCATGCGGCGGTTCTCGGCCTGCAGTCGTCCGTCGGCGTAGCGGATGCCGCGCTCGCTCATCATCGCGAGTAGCCGATGGAGCAGGATCCGGCCGATCCCGAGTCCCTGCCAGTCGTCGACAATCGTGATCGCCATCTCGGCGGCTTCCGCACACGCGTCGCTGCGCGCGTAGCGCGCCATGCCGATGCCCGATTGTTCTTGGCCGTCGGCGTCGACCGCGATGGCCGCGATCGCGCCATGGTCGTGGTCTGCGGGGGAGACCAGCGCCTCGATTTCCTCGTCGCTCAGGCGCATCTTGGGGTAGAACCAGCGTTGCACGCGGGTCTCCGCAGAGAGCCGGTTGAAGGCCGCGATGATCCCGTCGCGATCCTCGGCGCGCGCGAGGCGCAGGCGCATCACCCCACCGTCTGGCAGGGTGATGTCCTCGCGGTAGCTCTCGTCAAATACCCGGCTCGCGATCACGTCGGCCTCCGAAAAGCCGTCTGTTGCATTGCAGCATAGCAGCAGCGGGCCTTGGGCGCCATCGGGTAAGCGCTCCTTTTAGCCCATGCCAAAAGCATAGATCGCTGCAATATTGTCACATTTGGTCGCAATATCGTGCACTTTTCTAGTTGATCGCGACGTACTTCCGCTGCCGGAAGCGCCGGGACCGGCCAGTGGCTGGGGCAGGCCTGAGGCGAACCATAGCCCGTGGGGCGGCTATGGCACATTGCGCCGCGGCACGGGGCGATTGAGTCCGGACCGCCGGACGCGGAGGATAGGGCGCATGGATGTATTCTCCGGCTCGCTGGAAACCGTATTTCGTGCGCGCGACCGGCGGGCGTGCGGTGACGTGGCGCTCGTGCTGGAGGCGGCCGGCCTGCGCCCCATCGTCCATGATCTCGACGGCGAGTGGCTCGTGACCGTCGCGGCGCACCAGGTCCCGGCAGCCCGCCAGGAAATCGAGGCGTGGCTGGCCGAGAACCGCACGGTCCGCCCGGAGCCGCCGGTGCGCCAGCCCTTGGCGGATGGCCGCCCGGGGGTGATCGGCTATGCGCTGCTGATGATCGGGGTGGCCCTGGCGGTCGGCGACTTCGCCTTCGACCGGGACTGGCTGGCGGCCGGCCGGATCGACGGCGCGGCGATGCGCGCGGGCGAGTGGTGGCGCGCGCTCACCGCGCTGACCTTGCATGCCGACCTGGAGCACCTCGCGGCGAACCTGTTTTTCGGCGGTCTGTTTGGCGGCTTCGCCGGGCGCTACCTCGGCTCTGGCACGGCCTGGCTGCTGATTCTGCTCGCCGGCGCCTTTGGCAACGTGGTCAACGTACTGATCCTCGGACCCGGTCACCGGGCGATCGGCGCGTCGACCGCCGTGTTCGCGGCGCTCGGCCTCCTTGGGTCGCTCGGCTGGGCCGGGCGCCGGCAGAGCCTCAAGGGCCGGATCTATCGCTGGGGGCCGGTCATCGCCGCGGTCGCCCTGCTCGCGTATACCGGCGCCGGCGGGGAGCGCACCGACATCGGCGCGCACATCTGGGGCTTCGCGGCGGGCCTGGGTGCGGGCCTGCTGGCCGCCCGGATCCCGCGGGCGGTGCTGGTGCAGCGCCGGGTGCAATGGGGGGCCGCGTTGGCCGCGACGGGCGCCGTCGCGCTCGCGTGGTTGCTGGCGCTCGCCCCGGCCTGAGCCGGCCTCAGGCGTTCCGTAGCGGCCCGGGCATCGGGGCGGGCTTGCCCAGCCGGCCGAATACGACCACCGCGAGCGTCGACAGGATCACCCCGGGCACGATTTCGTAGAGGTCGAAAATTCCCCCGGAAAGGGACTTCCACGCCACGACCGTGATCCCCCCGACCAGGATGCCGGCATAGGCGCCGGCCAGGCTCATGCGCTGCCAGTACAGCGAGGCGAGAATCGTCGGCCCGAACGAGGCGCCGAAACCGGCCCAGGCATAGGCGACCAGGTCCAGCACCTTGCTGTCCGGGTCGAGCGCCAGCAGGAACGCGCCGGTGGCGATCAGGATGACGGCGAGGCGCCCGACCCAGAGCAGTTCGCCGGGGCTCGCGTCCCGCCGCAGCAGGTCGCGATAGAGATCCTCCGAGACCGCCGACGACGCCACCAGCAGCTGCGAGTCCGCCGTGCTCATGACCGCGGCGAGGATGCCCGCGAGGCAGATGCCGGCCACCACCGGGTGCAACAGCGCGGCGGCCATCGCCATGAATACCTTCTCGGCGTCGGCGCCCTCGAGCACCGGGTCGAGCCATGCCGCGCCGGTGAGGCCGACCAGCGTGGCGGCGACCAGCGCCACCGTCACCCACGCGACTGCGATCCTGCGCGAGGCGTCGAGTTCGGCGGCAGAGCGCACGGCCATGAAGCGCGCGAGGATGTGCGGCTGGCCGAAGTATCCCAATCCCCAGCCCAGCAGCGAGAGCACCGCGACGACGGTGAGCGGCGCGCCGGCGACATCGGTGAAGGCGCTGAGCAGGGCCGGGTTGCGGGTCTCGAGTCCGGCGGCAAGGCCCTCGAAGCCGCCGACGATGGCGACGCCGAAGCAGGCCACCAGCGCCAGCGCCACCAGCATCAGCATGCCCTGCAGCGCGTCGGTCCAGCTCACCGCCAGGAAGCCGCCGATGAACGTGTAGGCGAGCACCGCGCCGGCACCTGTCACGACGGCCCAGAGGTACGGCAGGCCGAACACGGCCTCGAACAGCTTGCCGCCGGCGACCAGGCCGGAGGCCGTGTAGAAGGTGAAGAACAGCAGCACCACGGTGGCGCCCAGCAGCCGCAGCAAACCGTGCGGATCCGCGAAGCGGCGCTGCAGGTACTCCGGCAGGGTGAGCGCGTCGCCATAGGCCTCGGTCGCGACGCGCAGCCGCCGCGCGGTGAAGCGCCAGTTGAGCCACGTGCCGACCAGCAGGCCGACGACCAGCCACAGCGACTCCAGCCCCGCGAGATAGGCGTAGCCCGGCAGGCCAAGCAGCAGCCAGCCGCTCATGTCCGAGGCCTGGGCGGAGAGCGCCGTCGTCCAGCGTCCGAGCCGGCGCCCGCCGAGGATGTAGTCGCGCAGGTTTGCGGTGCTGCGCCAGGCGATGATCCCGATCGCCAGCACGACGATGAGATACACGACAAACGTGAGCGTGACGGCCGGTCCGGTTTCGATCATGGAGGGCGATGGTACCGCAAAGGGGACACTGCTGAACGGGCCCGAAGGTGCCACTGCTCCTTGAGAGCAGTGGCACCTTTTGCCCGATTCAGCAGTGTCCCCGTATTCTTTGCGGATGCTTTCTCCTGCACTCAGAGTCCTGGCCGGCCCCACGGCGCTGCGCAGTCTGCGCGAACACGGCTTCCAGCCGGATGCGTTCACGGTCATGGCCGGCGCCTCCGGCGGCGCGAAGTGGCTGGTGCTCGGCGGGCTCGACCGCGCACTCGCCACGCACTTCGTCGCCGGCCGGCGCGAGAAGCTGTTCCTGCTGGGTTCCTCGATCGGCGCGTGGCGATCCTGTTGCCACGCCCAAGCGGACCCGCTGGCGGCCTTCGAGCGCTTCGAGCGCGCCTACCTGGCACAGCGCTACGGCCCGAAGCCATCGGCCGCCGAGGTCAGCCGCGTGACGCAAGGGATTCTCGACGCGCTGCTCGGCGCGGGCGGCGCCATGGAAATCCTGTCGCACCCGGTTCTGCGCCTGAACCTGGTCGCGGTGCGCGCCAGGCGACTCGCCGCCGTGGAGACGCCCTGGGTGCAGCAACCGGTGCTGGGCCTCGCCGGCCTCGGTAACCTCGTCTCGCGCCGCACGCTCGGCCTGTTCTTCGAGCGCTTCCTGTTCCACGATCCGCGCGACCGGCCGCCGTTCATGAATGACAGCCTCCTGCCGGCGCACCCTGTGGCGCTTACGCCCGACAACCTCGCGCTCGCGGTGATGGCGACTGGCGCGGTGCCAGTCGTGCTGCAGGGCGTGCCGTCGATCCCCGGCGCGCCACCGGGCCTGTATCGCGACGGAGGGATCGTGGACTACCATTTCGATTGCCCGATGGCCGGCGACGACGGCCTCGTGCTCTACCCGCACTTCTATCCGCACCTCGTGCCGGGATGGTTTGACAAGGCATTGCCTCGGCGGCGCGCGGGCGCCCGCGCCCTCGACCGGACGGTGATCCTGTGTCCGTCCGAGGCGTTCGTCGCCGCGCTGCCCGGCGGCAGGATCCCGGACCGGAAAGACTTCTGGCGCTTCGACGAAGAGGAGCGCCTGCGCCGGTGGCGAATCGCGATCGCGGCCTCGCGCCGGCTCGGCGAAGAGTTCGCCGCGCTGGTCGAAAACGGCGGCCTGGCCGGGCGGGCCAAGGCATTTCCACGACGGTGACCCGCTCTGGACTCATTCCAGATCATGACGCGCCCGGCCCGCTATAATCCGGCTGTAATCCATTGGCGGAGTAGACGAATGAGCATCGCAAGAACCGTGGACTATGCGCTCGCGCTGACGCACGTGGATTTCGAGATACTCCGCCACCACCACACCAGCACCGCGCTGGGTTCCGCGCGCACCGCGCACGTGGACCCGTGCTCGCTGGCCAAGGCCGTGGTGCTGAAAGACCAGCTCGGTCCCCTGCTGGCGGTCGTGCCGGCCAGCGAACACCTCGACCTGGACCGGCTGCGCAGCGCGCTGCACCGCCCGGGGCTGGAGTTCCTGCCCGAGGACCAGCTGGACGCGCTGTTCTACGATTGCGAGAAGGGTGCGATCCCGCCGCTCGGGCCCGATTACCGCGTGCCCACCATCGTCGATATCCGCCTGCGCGACGTCGCCGACGTCTACTTCGAGGCCGGCGATCACGAGGATCTCGTGCACGTCGACCAGACCAGCTTCCGCACGCTCATGCGCGGCGCGGAATACCTGGGCATTGTCACGCAGTAGCACGCCCGCGCCGGATGCTGTTTTATCGGCCGCGGTATTGTTTTCCCTGCAGGTAAGGTTAAGCTTCGAAGTTGACGCCCGCTGTAGACGGACGCGACCAAAAGGAGATCGCCGTGCCGCAAAATGCTGCGGTCCGGCATAGCGGCTCGTGAAGTCCACCAACACCCAGCACCCGGACTGGTTCCACCGGGTCGTCGATTGCCAGTGGGCGTGCCCCGCGCATACCGACGTGCCTGAATACATCCGCCTCATCGCGCAGGGTCGTTACACCGACGCCTACATGGTGAACCGGGAATCCAACGTCTTTCCGGGCATCCTCGGCCGGGTCTGCGATCGGCCGTGCGAGCCCGCCTGCCGGCGCGGCCGCGTCGAGGCGAAACCGGTCGCGATCTGCCGCCTGAAGCGTGTCGCCGCGGACCACAAGGGCGACATCGCGTCCCTGCTTCCCGCGATCCCGCAGCAAAAAAACGGCCGGCGCATCGCCTGCATCGGCGCCGGGCCCGCCTCGCTGACGGTCGCGAACGACCTGCTGCCGCTCGGCTACGAGGTCAGCATTTTCGAGGCGCTCGACAAGCCCGGCGGCCTGATGCGCACCAATATTCCCTCCTTCCGTCTCCCGGCGCAGACGCTGGACGAAGAAATCGGCCTCATCGAGGGCATGGGCGCGGAAGTGAAACTTGGCCACCGCATCCGCAGCATGAAGGCGCTGCTCGGCGAGGGCTGGGACGCGGTGTTCGTCGGCAGCGGCGCGCCGCGCGGCAAGGACCTCAAGCTGCCCGGCCGCGACGAGGCCGCCGCGAACATCCACATCGGCATCGACTGGCTCGAGTCCGTCGCGTTCCAGCACATCGACCGCATCGGCAAGCGCGTGCTCATCATCGGCGTCGGCAACACGGCGATGGATTGCTGTCGCAGTTCGCTCCGGCTCGGCGCGGACGACGTCAAGGTGATGGCGCGCAAGCCGCGCGGCTTCTTCAAGGCCTCCGACTGGGAACTCGAGGACGCCGAAGCGGAGAATGTCGAGATCGTCGTGAACCACTCGCCGAAAGCCTTCGTGATCGAGCACGGCAAGCTCGTGGGGATGCTGTTCGAGCAGATGGAGTACGACCTGGACGAGCGCGGCCGGATCACCGGCGAGCGCGTCACCGGCGAGAAGGTCTTTCCCTGCGACGACGTGGTGCTCGCGATTGGGCAGGAAAACGCCTTTCCCTGGATCGAGCGCGACCTGGGGATCGAGTTCGACCAGTGGGAAGTGCCCGTGGTCGACGCGGAGACGCACGCGTCCACGCGCCCCGGCGTGTTCTTCGGCGGCGACGCGGCCTTCGGCCCGAAGAACATCATCTGGGCGGTCGCGCACGGCCACCAGGCCGCGGTCTCGATTCACCTGCACTGCGAGGGCCGGGATCTCGCCGCGCGCCGCCCGCGCCAGGTCAGGATGGAACCGCGCAAGATGGGCCTGCACGAATGGGCCTACTCGAACGAGTTCAACCCGCAGGAGCGGCGCCTCGTGCCGCATGTCGAGCTGAAGAAGCGCTTCGAGAAGATCAGCATCGAGGTCGAGCTGGGCTTCACCGCCGAGCAGGCTGCGCAGGAAGTGCAGCGCTGCCTCAACTGCGACGTGCAGACCGTGTTCACGGACAAGCTGTGCATTGAATGCGATGCCTGCATCGACATCTGCCCGGTCGACTGTCTCGCCATCCTGCCGGACGCCGACGAGCAGACGCTGCGCAACGGCGTCAAGAACCCGGCGACGAACCCCGACCAGCCGTTCTTCGTGTCCGGCCCGCTCAAGCACACGGCGCGCGTGATGGTGAAGGACGAGAACCTCTGCGTGCACTGCGGCCTGTGCGCCGAGCGCTGCCCGACGGCGGCGTGGGACATGCAGAAGAGCCGCGTGATCATCCCCTATGCGATCGACGAGGAGCCGGAATGTCCGGAATCAGAACGCCGGAGCGCGTGAACGACTTCACGCTCAAGCTCGCCAACGTCAACGGCACGGGCTCCGCGAGCGCGAACGGGCTGCTGATGAAGAGCTTCTTCCGGATGGGCATCCCGGTCTCGGGCAAGAACTACTTCCCCTCCAACATCCAGGGCCTGCCCACCTGGTACGAGATTCGCGTCAGCCGCGACGGCTACCGCGCGCGCTCGGGCGGCGTCGACCTGATGGTCGCGATGAACGCGCAGACCTACGCCAAGGACCTCGCGGACATCAGGCCTGGCGGATATTTGCTGTATGACTCGACCTGGCCGCGCAGCCATGTGCTGTCGCGCGAGGACATCACGGTGCTGGGGGCGCCGTTCGCGAAGCTCTGCAACGACGCCTTCGACGGCGTGCGCACCCGCATCCTGATGAAGAACATGGTCTATGTCGGCACGCTCGCGGCGCTGCTCGACATCGACATGGCCGCGGTCGAGCAGCTCGCCAAGGACACCTTCGGCAAGCGGCCCGGCCTGGTCGAAGCCAACATGAAAGCCTTCATGATGGGCTGGGACTATGCCAGGGCGAACTTCGACTGCCCGCTGCCGTTCCGCGTCGAGGCCATGAACGCGACCGGCGGGATGGTCATGATGGACGGCAACACCACGGCGGGGCTCGGCTGCGTCTATGCCGGCGCGACGGTCGGCGCCTGGTATCCGATCACGCCTTCGACCTCGCTGATGGACGCCTACCGCTCGTTCTGCGCGCGCTTCCGCGCCCACCCGGAGACCCGCGAGCGGCGCTACTGCGTGGTGCAGGCCGAGGACGAGCTGGCGGCCATCGGCATGGTGCTGGGCGCCAGCTGGGCCGGCGCGCGCGCGTTCACGCCCACCAGCGGCCCGGGGATTTCGCTGATGGCGGAGTTCATCGGCTATGGTTACTTCACCGAGATCCCGGCAGTGATCTTCGACGTGCAGCGCGTGGGGCCCTCCACGGGCCTGCCGACGCGCACCCAGCAGGGCGACATCCTGCTGGCGGCCTATGCCTCGCATGGCGACACGCGCCACCCGGTGCTGTTCCCGGCCGATCCCACGGAGTGCTTCGACATGGCGGTGCAGGCCTTCGACCTCGCCGAGCGCCTGCAGACCCCGGTGTTCGTGCTCTCCGATCTCGACATCGGCATGAACGACTGGATGTGCCGCGCGCCCGCCTGGGACGACAGCTACGTGCCGGACCGCGGCAAGGTGCTGTCGGCCGCCGAGCTCGAGTGCATCGACAAGTTCCGCCGCTACGCCGACGTTGACGGCGACGGCATTCCCTGGCGCAGCCTGCCGGGCGTGCATCCGAAGGGCGCCTATTTCACGCGCGGCTCCGGCCACAACGAGGCCGCCGGCTACACCGAGGACGCGGGTGAGTACGAGCGGCTCATGGAGCGCCTGAAGCGCAAGTTCGCCACCGCGGCGACGCTGGTGCCCGCGCCGGTGCTGCAGCGCGCGGACAAGAAGGCGGCCGTCGGGCTGATCTCCATCGGCAGCTGCGACGACGCCGTCGGCGAGGCGCGCGATCGCCTCCGCGCCGAGGGCGTCCACAGCGACTACCTGCGCATCCGCGCGTTCCCCTTCAACGACGCCGTGCAGGCCTTCCTGGACGAGCACGAGCGCGTCTTCATCATCGAGCAGAACCGCGACGGCCAGCTGCGCACCCTGCTGATCAACGAGTGCAGCGTAGACGGGCGCCGGCTCGAGTCCATCCTCCACTTCGACGGCCTGCCGATGGCGGCGGCGCCGCTGGTCACGGCAATCCGCGAGCGCCTGCGCAAGGGAGCGGCGGCATGACGTACATCACCAAGCCGAAGGTCGAACACGCCGGCCTGACCCGTAACGCCCTGGGCCTCAGCCGGCGCGATTACGAGGGCGCCCTCTCCACCTTGTGCGCGGGGTGCGGCCACGACTCCGTCACGGCCGCGATCGTGCAGGCCTGCTGGGAGCTCTCCCTGCCGCCACACCGCCTCGTGAAGCTGTCCGGGATCGGCTGCTCGTCCAAGACGCCTGCGTATTTCGTGAGCCAGGCGCACGGCATCAACACCGTGCACGGCAGGATGCCGTCGGTGGCGACCGGCGCCGCCGCCGCGAACCGCAACCTGCATTATCTCGGCGTGTCCGGCGACGGCGACTCGCTCTCCATCGGCCTCGGGCAGTTCTGCCACGCCATGCGCCGCAACGTGCGCATGCTCTACGTCATCGAGAACAACGGCGTGTACGGGCTCACCAAGGGCCAGTTCTCGGCCTCGGCGGATCTCGGCAGCAAGGCCAAGAAGGGCGAGATCAACATGCAGCCGCCGATCGACCCGGTGCTGACGGCGCTGGCCGCGGGTGCGACCTTCGTGGCGCGCAGCTTCTCGGGCGACAAGGCGCAGCTGGTGCCGCTGATCAAGGCCGGCCTTTCGCACGAGGGCTTCGCGCTGATCGACGTGCTGTCGCCCTGCGTGACCTTCAACGATCATGAGGATTCGACCAAGAGCTATGCCTTCAGCCGCCAGTTCTACCACCCCGCCGTGCACACGGACTTCGTGGCGCCGGCCGAGGAGATCCGCGCCGGCTATGGACAGGGCGACGCGATGGAGGTCGAGCTGCACGACGGCAGCCACCTGGCGCTGCGCAAGGTCGAGGCCGACTACGACGCGACGAACCGCGACGCCGCCTTCGTGAAGATCCACGAGCGCATGCAGGCCGGCGAGTGGCTGACAGGACTGCTGTACTTCGAGGCGGGCCGCGAGGAGATGCACGGCCTGAACAAGACGGTGGCCGCGCCGCTGGCGACGCTGCCCTTCGAGGATCTCTGCCCGGGGGCGGAAACGCTGGAACGAACGTTGGCGCGCTACCGCTAGGGCGCGCCCTGCGGGCGCGCGCAGAGGCGCGGAGAAGCAGAGGCGCAGAGGGGGTTTATATGGGTTGCCCGGGGTAGTCCATTTGCCTGCCCAGTGGGAATGACGCCGATAACGGCAGCCCTAAACAAAATTCTCCGCGCATCTCTGCCTCTCTGCGTCTCCGCGCGAAACTCTTCCTGTCGAGGCCAGACATTGCTGGCGCCCGCCCCTGCGTGCTAGAAGTGTCCTCCCCTGGGCGAGCCGCCCGACGACTGCCGAGGCCCAATGCCGCCGCCGCCGGATCCCCATGGCATAGCCATCATGCTGCTCGCCGTCGCAGCGCTGTTCCTGTTCAGCCGCGACCGGATCCCGATGGAAACGTCGGCGCTCGTCGTGCTCGGTATCCTGGTCGTCGGCTTCGAGGTGTTCCCGTACGTCTCCGCCACGGGGCAGACGCTGACGACGGCGGGCTTCCTCGCGGGCTTCGGAAACTCGGCGCTGATCACCATCATGGCGCTGCTGATCTGCACGCGCGGCCTCGAGGTCACCGGGGCGCTGCAGCCGGTAGCGGACCGCCTGGCGCGGCTGTGGCTCTGGAGCCCGCGGCTGGCGCTGCTGGCGGCACTGGTGCTGGCCGCGACCCTCAGCATGTTCCTGAACAACACGCCGGTGGTCGCCATGCTGCTGCCGATCCTGATCAGCGTCTCGCTGCGCACCGGGACGCCTGCGTCCTCGGTCCTCATGCCCGTCGGGTATGCGACGATCATTGGCGGCATGTGCACGACGATCGGCACCTCGACTAACCTGCTGGTAGTCCAGGTGGCCTCGGGCATGGGCCTGGAGCCGATGGGCATGTTCCACTTCACAGGCATAGCGGTCGGGGCCGCGGCGGTTGGCATCGTCTACTTGTGGCAGGTCGCGCCGCGGCTTGTTCCGGCCCGGACGCCGCCTATGCCGGATACTTCGCCGCGGATTTTCGAGGCCGTGCTGCATATCGGCGACGGCAGTGTCGCAGCCGGGATGACGGTGCCGCAGTTGATCGCGCGCACCGAGGGCATGATGAGACTCGGCGCCATCGAGCGTGGCCCGGGCTTGTTTGTCGCGAAGTTGCCGTCGCTGACGATCAGGCCCGGCGACCGCCTGCATGTCCGAGACACCCCTGAAAAGCTGAAGCGCTTCGAGGGGCAGCTCGGCGCGACGCTGTTTGACGCCCCGGTAGCTACCCAGGTCGCGGGTGACGATGATCGGCCGCCGATGACCGGAGACCAGAGGTTGGCCGAGATCGTCGTCACGCGCGGGTCACCCCTGCAGCGCCGCACCCTTAAGACCGTGCCGTTCTTCGCCCACCACGGCCTGCTTCCGGTTGCAGTACATCGGCCGCGTTCGCCCGGCGCTGAAGTCACGGACATCGGAGAAGTATTTCTCCGTGTCGGTGACATCGTGCTCGTGCAGGGTTCGGCTGCTGCGCTCGAGGCCATCAAGCGCCTGGGCAGCGTCCTGGTCGTCGATGGATCGATGGACCTGCCGCATACGAGCAAGGCAAAGGTCGCCAGCACAATCGTCGTGGCAGTCGTCGTGGCGGCTGCTGTCGGCATCCTGCCCATCAGCATCGCCGCCCTCTGCGGCGTGCTGGCCATGGTCACGAGCGGATGCCTGACCTGGCGCAATGCCCTGGGCGCGCTGGACCGTCGCCTGATCATCGTCATCGTCACCAGCCTGGCACTCGGCCGGTCTCTGACGGTCACTGGCGGCACGCAATACATCGCGGACCTGTTCGTGGTCGCTGCCGCGCCGGTGCCGACCATTGTCGCGCTCGGCGGGCTGATGCTGGTCATCGCGCTGCTGACCGAGATCGTCACCAACAATGCGGCGGCGGTGCTGGGCACCCCCGTGGCCGTATTCATTGCCCAGCGGCTGGGGGTTCCGCCGGAGCCCTTCGTCCTGGCGGTGCTGTTCGGCGCCAACATGAGCTACCTGACACCGATCGGTTACCAGACCAACCTGATGGTGCTGTCCGCCGGCGGCTATCGCTTCAGCGACTTCTTCCGCGTCGGCACGCCGCTGCAGATCATCATGTGGCTGGCGTTGACCGTCCTGATCGGCTGGCGTTACGGGATGTTCTGAGGGTCGCTCACAGCAGCTCGCGCAGCTTGACGCGGGCCGCGCCGCCGAGTTCGTCGACCTGCGCGAGCAGCAGCTCGGCGCAGGCCACGGCGTCGGCCCCGGCGGAGTGCCGCTGGTGGTCGGGCAGGTTGCGCCGCGCCCGGCAGGCGTCGAGCGTCAGGTCGCCGTGCATCTCGCGCACGCTGCCGCCGCCGCCCTCGACCAGGTGGCGCTCGAGCGTCATGGTGTCGATGAAGGGGTTCGGCAGTGGCACGCCGCCCATGCGGCGGAGCAGGGTGGCGAGGAAGCCGCGCTCGATGACCGCCGCGTGCGCCACGATGACGCGTCCCGCGAGTTCGGGCAACAGGTGCTCGAGCATGGCCTCGATGCTGTCCGCGTCGTCCAGGTCGCTGTCCATGATGCCGTGGATGACCGCGCTCTGCCCGACGCCGTCCGGGGCGCCGTTGCGCACCCTGACCTCGCGCGCGCTCGCCATGACGATCCGGTCGCCGCGCAGCATGACCCAGCCGGCCGCGATGATGTGATCCCTGGCCATGTCCAGGCCGGTTGTTTCGAAGTCCAGCGCGATGATCTCGAGGTCGGCGACGCGCGTGCCGTGCGACGGCAGCGGCTGGTGGAGCAGGCGCGACTGCAGCGGCAGGCGGCAATTGCGCCGGGCCATGGCCAGGCGGAACTGCTGTATGAGGCTCCTCACGTCGGGAAGTCCAGCACCAGCCCTTTCTGGGCCTCGCGGATGACGAGGAACGCGTCCTTCAGCGCGGCGCGCTCGGCGTGGCTGATGGTGCGCACGTCGAGATGGTTGTGCGAGGTTTCGCCCTTGCGGACCTGGTCGGCGTGCAGCCGCACGCGCAACCCAGACAGCAGGCGCTGGGCCCCGGCGAGCCGGTCGGCGTCGCGACGGCTCATCTTGCCGGCATCGACGAGGCGCGCGAGCCGCTCCTGGGTGCCCGGCACGGTGACGCCGCCCTGCAGGGCGCGCACGCGCACCAGGTCGGTCAGCGGCATGAGGCCGGCGGCCTTGATCTCCAGCGTCTCGCGGTGTTCGCCCTTGCTCTGCAGCACGAAGCGCCGGAAGAAGCCCAGCGGCACGTCGTAGCTGGCGGCCTGGCGCGCGAGTGCGGAGAGGAAGATCGCCTTGCCCTGGCCGCTGGTGCATTCACGGAGCGCCTGGCTGAGGCGCGCGCCGAGCGCGCGGTCTCCGGACACCGTGCGCAGGTCGAAGAAGATGCTGACGCGCAGCACCGCCTCGGGGTCCGGAACCCCCGCCCAGTCCTTGAAGTGCCTGAGCCAGCCCGACAAGGGCTGCCGCCAGCTGTCGGTGGTCGCCATGATCTTGCCCGGGCAGTAAGGATAGCCGCAGGCGTCGAGGCCGTCGCAGACGAAGTGCGCCAGCTTCCTGAAGTATTCGTCCGCCCCGGGCGGGGCATCGTCCGCATAGACCAGGCCGTTGTCCTGGTCGGTCTTCAGGCTCTGTTCTTCGCGGGCCTGCGAGCCGAACGCCAGCCAGGCAAACGCTGTCGGCGGCGGCCCCAGCTTCTCCTCCGCCAGCGCAATGAGCCGTCGGGTCACCGTGTCCGAGATCATCGTCAGGACCCTGGGCACTTCTTCGGGGCGAATGCCCGAGGCCAGCATCAGCTCGAACAGCTTGGGCACGCGCTTGCAGACTTCCACGAGGCCCGCCACGGAATTCTCTTTCTGCAGCCGGGCCGCGAGATACAGCGGGTGATGGGTCTGCAGGCTCATCAGGTCGCGCGTCGTCACCATCCCTACGACCCGGTCGCCGCGGGTCAGGGGAAGGTGATGAATACCGCGGCCCGCCATCGCGAGAATGCCCGACAGCACCGGGCTGGCGGCGTCCAGCGTGAGCGTCTCTGCGGTCATGATGCTGGTCACCGGTTCAGCCGGGTCGCGGCCGACCGCGAGCACGCGGTTGCGCAGGTCGCGGTCCGTGACGATCCCCCGCAGGTGCTCGTCCTCGTTGACCAGCACCGAGGAAATCCCGTGGTCCGACATGGTCTTTGCCGCCTCGGCGATGGTCGTCTGTGGCGTGACCGCGATCGGCGCACGCTTTGCGAGCTCGCCCATCGGCGTCATGAACAGGGTCTGCGTCGGGGTGCTGCCGCCGGTCGGCTGCAGGGCGTTGATGAGCCGTTCCTCGAGGCTGCGGATGTAGAAGGTGTCGAATTCCGTCGAGTGGGTCCGCAGCTCGTCGAACGCCTCCTGCGGCATCATCCAGATCAGGCCGTCCTCGATCAGCGTGATGCGGAAGCGCACCGGCTTGCCGGTCAGCAGCGACTGCAGCCCGAAGCTCTCGCCCTCACCGTAGCGATCGATCAGGTTGCCGTGCTTGTCGTGGGCCTCGACCGCGCCGCGGCGGATGATGTAGAGCGTCTCGTTGTGATCGCCCATCTCGAGCAGTACGGTGCCCTTGCGCCGGTAGACCGCCTCGATGGAGGCCGCGGCGCGATGCCGCTGGGCGCGGTCGAGGACATCGAACGGCGGGGTTTCCTCGAGGAATTTTTCGACGTCGGCGAGGGGATTGCTCATAGTCCCCAATCATAGCGCCAACGCGCTTCGATCGGCATCCGAGGGCGCGCGCACCGTATAATGCCAGTCGGTCCACGCAGCGCACTGGATGAGTGATGTCCAATCCCGACAAGCCACGTCATCGTCGCGTCGTACGGCGGCAACCGTCCGCACCGGGCGAGCGCCTGTCGTTTCGCCCCGGGGAGATCTGGCGTACGTTCAAGGCGTACTTCGGGCTCGGGCGGGCCTCGAAGGCGGAGCCCATCGATACCCCCGAGGCGCTGTCGCGGTTCCTCGAGACGCGCGCGAGTTTCATCGCGCAGACCTCGCTGTACGGCTACCTGCGCACCCGCGCGGGGATGCGTTACCCGGAGCTGTTCGAGGACGACCCCTTCGTGGCAGGCATCAACATCGCCAAGTGGCATATCTGGCTCGCGTGCCTCTCCGACATCGCCGTTTACACGGGCAGCCGCCTGGCGCAACAGGCGCCGCGGGAAACCCTGCGTATCGGCCGGCTGGTGAATGCGCTGGTGGACGGCATCCTCGAGGCCAACGGGACGCCGACGGAGGCGGGCGACGAATTTGCCGCCCATGCCCGGCGGGTGCGCGAGCGGGTGGCGCGCATCGACTGGCTGACGGTCGGCGCAGATGAGGCGGCCTTCAGCGAAAGCCCGACTGCGCTGATCCGCTGGGCGCCGATCCTGGACGAGCTCAAGGAACTCGACGAGGACATCGTGCGTAACTCGGTGCGCTTTCGCTGGCAGGAGGTGCGGCGCGATTTCGCCCGCGACCTCGACGCCGAGGCCATCCTCCGGGCCCTGCCGGAAAGCGCGACCGGCTAGCCTCCGAACAGCCGGCCCAGGTAATAGATCCCCTGCGCGATCTGGCCTTCGAGCGGGAAGGACAGCATGCCCATGACCGAGTAGCCCAGCATCCACGGCATGAGGTAGAAGCGGAACATGAAGAAGAACCACGCGACGTAGAGCGGCACCATGGGCGCGATCAGGAATTCCGGCGTGATCGGCTTGAACAGCCGGATCAGCGGATCGGTGACGCGGATGAAGAAGCGGCTGAAGAAGAACTTGCTGTCTTCCGGCAGGAACAGGCGCATGCCGAAGCGCCCGATCAGCGTCCACATGATCATGCCGAGCACGTAGTCCAGCCCAATCGCCCAGAACGGGATTCCCTCGGTCATCCGGTCACTCCGTAAGTCGCCTCGGCGCAGTCGCCTGGACGGATGGTCATCGCCCGGACGCGCCGCAAAATTCTCTCACACATAAATGAGCCGGGGCGAGTTGCCTCGCCCCGGCTCCCAGAGAGTGTCTCTGTACGATCAGGCCTTGGAAGGAATGATCGTATCGCCGCTCGGGATGCGGACCTCGTCCACCATGCGCTGGATCTCCTCGCTCGGCGCCTTCGTCAGCAGTGTCACGACGACCATTGAGACCAGGCTCGCAATCGCGCCGACGATGCCGAAGCGCAGGTCATTCAGGCCGATCCAGGGCTTCGCGATGCCATACCACGCCTCGGGGTTACGCACCGCGAGCAGGTACCACCAGCCGGCGCCCAGACCGAATACCATGCCGGCGATCGCGCCTTCGCGATTGGCGCGCTTCCACCACACGCCGAGCACGAGCGGGAAGAACAGCCCCGACATGGCGAAGCAGAACGCCCATGCGACCGCGCCCAGGATGCCGGTGAGCTTCAAGCTTGCGACCAGGGCGCCGGCGGCGCCGATGACCAGCAGCAGGATGCGGGCGGTGAGCAGGCGCTTCTTGGTTTCGGCCTTCGGGTCGATGATCTTGTAGTACAGATCGTGCGACAGGGCGTTTGCCATGGCCAGCAACAGGCCGTCGGCCGTGGACATGGCGGCCGCCATGCCGCCGGCGGCGACGAGGCCCGAGATCACGTATGGCAGGCCGGCCATTTCCGGCGTCGCCAGCACGATGATGTCCGGGTTCAGGAAGAACTCGTTGATCTGGAGTATCCCGTCCGCGTTGCTGTCCCGGATCGCGAGCAGCCCGATGGCGCCCCACTTCTGGATCCACTCCAGCGCCATCACGGCCTCGATCTGGTCGCCGATGATGGACGTGGGCAGGGTCGGGTCGATCATCTGCAGCTTGCTGAACGTCGCCAGCGCGGGCGCCGAGGAGTACAACAGGAAGATGAAGAACAGCGACCAGGCCACCGAGTTGCGTGCGTCACGCACCGAAGGGGTGGTGAAGTAGCGCATCAGGATGTGCGGCAGCGAGGCCGTGCCAACCATCATGCAGGCCACCAGGGTGACGAACTGCCAGGCCGCCAGCGCGCCTTCCCGCGGCGTCGCGTGCAGCGCCGTGAGTACCGAGAGTCCCGGTACCGCCTCGGCCGCCGCCGTGCCGACGCCGATCATCGGCTCCAGCTCCATGATGCGCCTGACGGCGCCGCCGTACTCGAAGTGCGGTAGCCAGCCGAAACCCTGCACCACGGACATCCAGAAGATCGGGATCAGGTAGGCGATGATGAGCACGATGTACTGGGCCACCTGGGTCCAGGTCACCGCGCGCATGCCGCCGAGCATGGAGCACACCAGGATGCCGGCCAGGCCGAACCACACCCCGACCTCAAAGGGGATCTGGAAGGCGCGCGCCGCGATGGTGCCGGTGGCGGTGATCTGGGCCGTCACGTACGTGAAGGACGCGACCACCAGCACCACGACCGCGCAGAAGCGCGTCAGCTTGCCGCCGTAACGCGTGCCGATGAAGTCAGGCACCGTGTAGCAGCCGAACTTGCGCAGGTACGGCGCCATCAGCGTGGAGACCAGGATGTAGCCGCCGGTCCAGCCCACGACGAAGGCCATGTAGCTGTGGCCGGCCATGAAGATGCCGCCGGCCATCGCGACGAAGGACGCGCCCGACATCCAGTCGGCCGCCGTCGCCATGCCATTGAACACCGGCGGCACGCTGCGGCCCGCTACGTAGTAGGCCTCGACCGCCATGGTTCGCGAAAGCACGCCGATGAAGGCGTAGATCGCGATCGTGAAAGCGACGAACAGGATGCCGATCACGTCCGCGCTCATGCCGAGCGTCTCGAAGAACGCCATCAACGCGAAGAACGCGAGGAAGCCGCCCGTATAGACGCCGTAAATTTTCGGGAGATTGTCGATGAACGACTTCCCTTCCCATTGCATGCCCATATCGGTTCCCCCTATGCCTGGTCTTCAGCGACGCCGAACTTGGTGTCGATGGCGTGCTGCTGCTTGTTGAAGACGAACAGCTGGACGACGAAGACCGCCAGGGAACCCTGGGCGGACATGTAATATCCGAGCGGCCAGCCGAAGAAGTTGATGTTGTTGAGCGGTACCGCAAACCAGTGCACGACATAGGCAAACACGAACCAGACGGCCAGATGCCCGATCATCAGGTTTCGCGTGCGACGCCAGTGTTCGACGCGATCTTGAGCGCTGAGTGTAGACACAGCTTATCCTCCCTCGAGTTCCTCGAATTGGTATCTGGCCCACAAAGGCCTTATCTGTTTTAACGACCCGAAACCCGCGTTGCCGGGTCGGGTCTGGTGAAACTAGCAGCGCGCCCGGAGCTTGTCCCTGCGACCTTAGTCGCAGTCTGGAAAGATTGAGGGGGCGGCGCGCTTCCTCGCGGCAACGGTTATGGTTAGCATCGGCGTGTCCGGACCGGCGCACCCGCAAACAGACGGCCGGCTGGACGGGGAGGCGTTGGGATGCTTGAGACCTGGGTTCCCCCGGTCGTCGCGCTGGCCTATGTAGTGCTCTTGTTCCTGGTGGCCTACACGGGCGACCGGTTGCATCGGCGCGGCATTTACGTGCCGACGCCCATCGTCTACAGCCTCGCGCTGGGCGTCTATTGCAGCTCCTGGACGTTTTTCGGGGCCGTCGGCCGGGCCGCCTCGAGCGGCTGGGACTACCTCGCGATCTATCTCGGGCCGATCATCGTTTTCCTGCTGATGACCCGCGTGCCGGCCCGCATCGTGGCCGTCAGCAAGCAGCAGAGCATCACCTCGGTCGCGGACTTCATCGCCTCCCGCTACGGCAAGGCCCAGGGCATCGCCGCGCTCGCCTCCGTCATGGCCCTGGTCACAGTCCTTCCTTATATTGCACTGCAGCTCAAGGCGGTCGCCGGCAGCTACAGCCTGATCACCGGCGGCGTGGGCATGAACGCGGTGCCCCCGATCACGGAGGACACCGGCCTGGCCGCCGCCGCCGTGCTGGCGGTGTTCACCATCCTGTTCGGCACCCGCCAGGTCGACTCGACCGAGAGCCACCGCGGCATGGTGTTGGCGGTGGCCTTCGAGTCGGCGGTCAAGCTGATCGCCTTCGTCGCCGTGGGCCTGTGGGTCGTCTACGGCCTGTTCGACGGGCCGCGCACGCTGGTGACGGCGTCGCAGGCGAACGAGGCGGTCATGCGACTCTACTCGACCGCGACCATCGACCACAGCTTCCTCGTGCTGACGGTCATTTCGATGCTGGCGATCCTCTGCCTGCCGCGCCAGTTCCACGTCGCGGTCGTCGAGAACACCAGCCCGCGCGACCTGGCGCTGGCCCGCTGGACGTTCCCGATCTACCTGGCCGTGTTCACGCTGTTCGTGGTGCCGATCGCTGTGGCGGGCATCATCACCCAGGGCAGCGGCGCAAATGCCGACGGCTTCCTGCTGAGCCTGCCGATGGCGAACGGCCAGGAAGGGCTCGCGCTGCTGGCCTTCCTGGGCGGATTCTCCGCGGCGACGGGCATGGTGATCGTCGCGACCATCGCCTGCAGCACCATGCTCTGCAACGAGATCGTGATGCCGGCCCTGGTCAAGCTGCGCGGCGAAGAGGTCACCCGCCGGCGGGATCTCGCCAGGCTGCTGATCTATATCCGGCGCGTGCTGATCGTCGGCATCCTGGCGCTCGCCTGGCTGGCGTACCGCGTGATCGGCATGTACGGCGCGCTGGCATCGATCGGCTTGCTGTCCTTCGCGCTGGCCGCGCAGTTCGGCCCGGCCATGATCGGTGGGCTGTACTGGCGCCGCGCGACGCGCGCCGGCGCGGTAGCCGGCATGTGGGCGGGCTTCATCATCTGGGGCTGGACCCTCCTTATCCCGGCCTTCGTCCAGACGGGCTGGCTGCCCCCGGGGCTGGTCAGCGAGGGGCCCTTCGGCCTCGCCTGGCTCCGTCCCTACGCCCTGTTCGGGGTGGCAGGGCTCGATGCGGTGACGCACGGCGTACTCTGGAGCCTGGGCGCCAATATCGCCTGCTTCGTCGGCTTTTCCCACCTGACCGCGCCGCGCCTGATGGAGCGCCGCCAGGCCGCCGCCTTCGTCGGCAGCGCGGGGGACAATGCCGGGGGTGGCGGCCTGCTGCCGCCGTTCACGGACCGCATCCGGGGTTCGGCCAAGGTCGGCGACCTGCGCATCCTGGCGGAGCGCTTCATCGGCCGCGACAAGGCCCGGGCGGCATTCGAGGCGCACCTGCGCGAGCGCGGCCTGCCGCTCGCCGAGGGGCTGCGGGCGGACGTCCAGCTGCTCGACCTGACGGAGCGCCTGCTGTCGGGCGCCATGGGCGCCTCGGCGGCGCGCACCGTGCTGGTCTCCGCGCTGCGCGGCGCCGAGCTGCAGATCGAGGACGTGGCGAGCATCGTCGGCGAGGCGTCCCAGGTGTCCCGCTTCAACCGCGACCTGCTGGAAACCACCCTGGAAAACGTCGCCGAGGGCATCAGCGTCATCGATGCGGACCTGCGCCTGGTGGCGTGGAACCGTCGCTACGCCGAGCTGTTCGAGTACCCTGACGAGCTGCTCCGCATCGGCACGCCCGTCGAGACCCTGATTCGCTACAACGCGAGTCTCGGGCGCTGCGGCCCCGGCGACGTCGAGACGCATGTCGCCAAGCGGCTCGGGCACTTCGAGCACGGCACCCCGCACGTGTTCCAGCGCACCCGGGACGACGGCTCGGTGGTCGAGATGCGCGTCAACCCGCTCCCCGGCGGCGGTTACGTGGCCAGCTTCAGCGACATCACGGAGCACAAGCGCACCGAGCAGGCGCTGCGCGAAAGCGAGTCGAACATCCGCATCTACACCGACAACGTCCCGGTGCTCATCGCCTATGTCGACCGTGACCTCGTCTACCGCTTCGTCAACAAGGCTTACGAGCAGGCGCTCGGGCTGGGGCGAGACGAAATCTGCGAGCGCCGCGTCCACGAGGTGCTCGGCCGGGAGAGCTACCTCGAGCGCGAGGTGCACATGGAGGGCGCGCTGGCCGGGATTCGCCAGAGCTTCGAGGTGGCGACGCCCGACGGGGCCGGCGGCTGGCGCTACGCCGAGGCAACCTATATCCCGCAGTTCGATGACGAGGGCGCGGTGCAGGGCTTCTTCGCGCTGTTCCACGACATCACCGAGCGTCGCCGCGCCCAGCAGGAGCTGAAGGTGTCCTTCGATACGCTGGAACAGCGGGTGCAGGACCGCACCCGCGAACTCTCCGAGGTGAACCGCCGGCTGCGCAGCGAGATTGAGCTCAGGAACCGCATCGAGCGGGCGCTCAGGGACGCGAAGGGCGACGCCGAGGCCGCCAACCTCTCCAAGACCCGCTTCCTCGCGGCCGCCAGCCACGACCTCCTGCAGCCGCTCAACGCGGCCCGGCTGTTCACGTCAGCGCTCGGCCAGGGCGAGCACGATGGCAAGACGGTGCGCGCGATCGAGCGCATCGACAGCTCTTTGCGAGCGGCCGAGGAACTGCTGACGGCGCTGCTGGACATTTCCAAGCTCGACGCGGGCGCGCTCGAGCCACGCTACACGGACTTCCGCGTCGACGACATCCTCGCGACTCTCGGCGTGGAGTTCGGCATCATCGCCCGCGAGCGTGGCATCGAGTTCCATACCGTACCCAGTCGGGTGACGGTGCACAGCGACCGCCAGTTCCTGCGCCGCATCCTGCAGAATTTCCTCTCCAACGCGCTGCGCTACACCCGGCAGGGCCGGGTCGTGCTCGGCTGCCGGCGCCGCGGCAATTTCCTCTCCATCCAGGTGCTCGACACCGGCCCCGGCATCCCCGCCGAGCACCTGGAGCGGGACATCTACGAGGAGTTCCGCCGCTTCCAGCCGCGCGACGAGATGGGCGCCAAGGGCATGGGCCTCGGCCTCGCGATCGTGCAGCGCATGGCCCGCGCCCTGGGGCACGAGATCAGCGTCAGCTCCGAGCTCGGGCGCGGTTCCGTGTTCTCCGTCGAGGTGCCGATCTCCAGTGCGGAAGCCCTGGTCATCCCCGAGGTCGCAATTCATCGCCCGGTGGCCCGCCTCGACGAGGCCCTGGTGCTCTGCGTCGACAACGAGCTCAGCATTCTCGAGGGCATGGCGCACCTGCTGGACGGCTGGGCGTGCGAGGTCATCACCGCGACGGATACCGCCGGGGCGCTCGCCGCCCTGGAGGAGGCCGGCCGACCGCCCGACCTGATGCTCGCGGACTACCACCTCGACGGGACCGATCACGGCCTGAAGACCATCGCTGCGGTACGCGGGCGCTGGGGCGAGGTTCCAGCGGTGATCATCACCGCCGACTACGGCGAGGAAGTGCGCGAGCGCGTCCGCGAGGTCGGCTTCTCCATCATGCGCAAGCCCGTGAAGCCGGCGGCGCTGCGCGCCATCATGAGCCAGCTGCTGCTGGCGCGGCGCCAGTCTGCGGTGGATGCAGCGCGGGCGGCGGCGGGCTGACCGCCTTTACGGTGGCTGGCTGACCGCGGACGGGGACTGTCACGGGCCCGCTTCGCTCGCGACATTACAAGCTCCCTAAGCGGGCCCATGACATCCCCCGCCCGCTGCGCCGTCCGCGGTACAGGCGCCCCGCGCCGGTAGGGATGGGTGCTGCGGGTCCTGGCGCTTCCCCGCCCGAGGGAGGCAACGCTGCTGCCTTGGCGCCTCTCGACCAGGACAGGGTTCGGCGCTGTTCAGGGGAGCTTGCCGTGGGGGCCGCCTCAGCCACCGGTAAATCGCGGAGCACCGCGATCGTCTCGCTGGCTGCGGGATTGGGATGCCAAAGGCGCCAGCCATATCGGGGTGGCTGCGGGATCGGGACATCACAGGCGCCAGCCGTATCGGGGTGGCAGCGGGTGCGGGACGTCACAGGCCCGTTGAGGGAGCTTGTAATTTTGCGAGCGAAACGGGCCTGTGACGGTCCGTGCCCGCGGTCGACCGTGGAGCCGGTGGCTAGGAGTGCGGCTGCGCCGAGGAATCCAGCCGCCGCGCGGCGACCGCGGCCTGGGTGCGGCTGCGCACGCCGAGCTTGCGGAAGATGGCGGTCACGTGCGCCTTGATGGTCGCCTCGGAGACCTGGAGCTCCGCCGCGATCTGCTTGTTCAGCAGGCCTTTCGCCAGCATGTCGAGCACGCGAAACTGCTGCGGCGTCAGGCTGGCGACCCTGCGCGCGAGTTCCTCGTACTCGGAGAGCGTCGAGTCGTCCAGCGCCAGCGCGGCCTCGGGCAGCCAGATCTCGCCCTCGAGCACCGCGGCGATCGCCTCCGAGATGGTCTCGACCGGCGATGACTTCGGGATGAAGCCGGACGCGCCCAGGTCCACCGCGCGCCGCATGACCACCGCGTCGCTGGTGGCGGACACGACCACCACCGGCAGCGCCGGGTACTGGGTCCGCAGCCAGACGAGCACCGAGAAGCCGTGCGCGCCGGGCATCTCGAGGTCGAGCAGGACCAGGTCGGCATCCTCGTACTCGCGCACGGCGGCCTGCAGGGAATCGAACGATTCGGCCTCGATGAAGCTGACGCCCGGCATCCTCGGCGCGAGCGCCTGCTGCAGCGCCTCCCGGAAGAGGGGATGGTCGTCCGCAACGATGATCCGCGCGCTCTGGCCCATGGCTCGGGCTCCGGTTTACAGGCGCCGGGGCCCGTGGGCCCCGGCGTCGTGACTGCTCAACTCGGCATCCGTGCCGCCGCCCGAGACGAGGCGAACTTCAGCCCAGCTTCTTGCGATTCTCGATCAGGTCGTCCACGACGCCCGGATCGGCGAGGGTCGAAGTATCGCCCAGGTTGCTGTACTCGTGCGCCGCGACCTTGCGCAGGATGCGGCGCATGATCTTGCCCGAACGGGTTTTCGGCAGTCCCGGCGCGAACTGGATCACGTCAGGCGTCGCGATCGGGCCGATCTCCTCGCGGACCCAGGCGCGCAGCTCCTTGTTGAGCTCCGGAGTCGGGTCCTCGCCGGCCTGGAGGGTGACGTAGCAGTACACGCCCTGGCCCTTGATGTCGTGCGGGAAGCCCACCACGGCCGCTTCCGCAACCTTCGGGTGCGCCACGAGGGCGCTCTCGATCTCGGCGGTGCCCATGCGGTGCCCCGAGACGTTGAGCACGTCGTCGACCCGTCCGGTGATCCAGTAATAGCCGTCCTCGTCGCGCCGCACGCCGTCGCCGGTGAAGTAGCGGCCCTCGAAGGTCGAGAAATAGGTCTGCACGAAGCGCTCGTGATCGCCGTAGACCGTGCGCATCTGGCCCGGCCAGCTGTCGAGCAGCACCAGGTTGCCCTCGACCGCGCCCTCGAGTGTATTGCCTTCGCCGTCCACGATCGCCGGCTGGACGCCGAAGAACGGCAGCGTCGCGGAGCCGGGCTTCAGGTCAATGGCGCCGGGCAGCGGCGTGATCAGGATGCCGCCGGTCTCGGTCTGCCACCAGGTGTCCACTATGGGACAGCGCTCGTCGCCTACGACACGGTGATACCACTCCCAGGCCTCCGGGTTGATCGGCTCGCCGACCGTGCCGAGCAGCCTGAGGCTCTTGCGACTGGTCTTCTTGACCGGCTCATCGCCCTCGCGCATCAGCGCCCGGATGGCGGTGGGTGCTGTGTAGAAGATATTGACCTTGTGCTTGTCGACCACCTGCCAGAAGCGCGAGGAATCCGGGTAGTTCGGTACGCCCTCGAACATCAGGGTGGTGGCGCCGTTCGCCAGCGGGCCGTAGACGATGTAACTGTGCCCCGTGACCCAGCCCACGTCGGCGGTGCACCAGTAGATGTCGCCGGGGTGGTAGTCGAAGACGTACTGGTGGGTCATGGCGGCGAACACCATGTACCCGCCGGTCGTGTGCAGCACGCCCTTCGGCTGGCCCGTGGAGCCGGAGGTGTACAGGATGAACAGCGTGTCCTCCGCGCCCATCTCCGCCGGCGGGCACTCGGGCGGCTGGTCGGCGACCAGTTCCTCGTACCAGACGTCCCGGCCTTCCTGCCAGTTGACCTTGCCGCCGGTGCGCTTGACGACCACGACATTGGCGACATCGGCGAGCTTGGGATGCTCGAGCGCACGATCCACGTTGGCCTTGAGCGGCACCTTGCGGCCGCCGCGCAGGCCTTCGTCGGCCGTGATGATCAGTTTCGAGTCGCAGTCCGCCACCCTTCCGGCGACCGATTCCGGCGAGAACCCGCCGAATACGACCGAGTGTGGCGCGCCGATGCGCGCGCAGGCGAGCATGGCGATTGCGGCTTCCGGGATCATCGGCATGTAGATCGTGACCATGTCGCCCTTGCCGACGCCGAGCGACTTCAGGCCATTGGCGAACCGGCAGACCTGCTCGTACAGCTCCCGGTAGGTGATGTGCTTCGACTCCGCCGGGTTGTCGCCTTCCCAGATGATGGCGGTCTGGTCGCCGCGCTCCGCCAGGTGGCGGTCGAGGCAGTTGGCGCTCGCATTCAGCGTGCCGTCCTCGAACCAGCGGATGTGCAGGTGATGGCGATCGAAGGAGACGTCCTTCACCTTGCTGTACGGCCGGATCCAGTCGATCCGCTGGCCGTGCTCGGCCCAGAACTTCTCCGGGTCCGCCACGGATGCGGCGTACATCTCGTCGTATTGCTCTTTGCTGCAGTGGGCCGTTTCGGCAAAGCCGGCCGGCACCGGATAGACCTTGGATCCGGTCATCGATTCCTCCTTCTGTTCCCCGTATCCCGCGGTAGGGTGCTTCGGGACGTTATTTTGATTTCAGAGTCTTGGTTCCGCCATGCGATGAGTACATTAGACCTTCGTCGCACCGTCGGCGAGCAGCCGGCCATGGGCCGCAGCCCGAAGCTTAGCGCATCGACCTGCCCCGCCCGCAACGTCCCGGCGTGGACCCCGGTCAGCACAACGCGTTGTTTTTTTGCCACGCAGCACGTTTGCCCATTTCGGTTATCCCTGATAAAAGTCTCGCAGAAGTAGCAGAAACTTAGACTTTCAGCTAATAGCTGTAGTGTGTCGTTTCGGTTAAAAGTTCGTGACGACAGTTGCCTCCAGACGACAAGTGGTTAGGGAGACGGTATCGGGGGAGTCCAGACGACGACGCTCAGGCCGGTCGCCGGTGCGGCAGGCCGGTTCGCCCGTCCGAAGTCCATACCCCCGCTTCCTCACGGTAAGACGAGTTACACACCAGGAGAATAATGATGCGAATCAATAAATCCATTTCCAGCGGCTTGCTGACCGCGGTCGCCCTGGCACTGGTGCCCCATGCGGCCAGCGCCTGGAGCCCGAAGCTCGAAGTCAGCGATACGACCTGGGTGCAGCTCGGCTACCTGCACCAGTTCTGGTACCAGTCGGTGGATGATGGCGCAGGCGTGGCCGGCGATCGCGAGCGTTCCAGCGAATTTTTCACCCGCCGCAACCGAGTCATGCTGCTCGGCCAGGCGACGGAAAACGTCCACTTCTTCCTGAACTACGATGCTGCAGCTGGCAATGGCGCCGGCGCCCGCCAGGATCCGGTCCTCACGGATGCGATGATCGACTTCCGCATCTCGGACGCGTTCAAGGTCATGGTCGGCCGCCAGCTGGTGCCGTTCACCATCGATAACAACACCTCGGCCGTGACCCTCACCGGCATCGATTATCCGACCCGGGCCCTCGCCAACCAGCCTACCAATCCGAGCGGCGCCTTCTGGCGCGACGACGGCATCACCGTCCGCGGCCTGCTCGCCGGCGGCAAGATCGACTACCGGGCCGGCTACTTCGCAGGTGACCGGGATACCGGCCGCAACGCGGATGACGACGGTCGCTACACCGGCATGGTGATGTACAACTTCGCCTCGGCTCAGGGCGGCTGGTTCTTCAACCAGAACAGCCTCGGCGCGCTGGACGTGTTCACCATCGGCGCGGGCTACGACAACATCAGCCGCAGCGGCGCGACCGCCGAGGACCACGAGGCGTGGAGCCTGTTTTTCACCATGGAGAAGAAGCTGGGCGCCGGTCACCTGTCGTTCAACGGCACGTACATCGACTGGGACGGTGTTGTCACGGCTACCCCTGGCGTCTATCGCAGTGGCAGCAGCACCAGCATCCAGGCCGCGTTCCTGCCCGCCGGCAGCAAGTGGCAGCCCGTGCTCCGCTGGCAGCAGCAGGATTACGACAACGAGCAAACGCTGGACACGATCGGCATCGGGCTGGGCTACTACCTCAGCGGCCATCGCATCAACATCAAGGCCGAGTACTCGATCGACGACGCGTTCGTCGATGGCAAGGAGGTCGACGCCTTCCGCATCCAGACCCAGCTGTTCTTCTAAGACCAGCACCCCAACCCCAGGGTTGGTACGACGGGCGGCCTCAAAAGGGCCGCCCGTTTTTTTCGGTTCAGCGCCCTTTGCCGGGGAAGATGGCTCGCGCGGAGGCGCAGAGAGGCAGAGGCGCGGAGGGGGGTGAAAATAGGTTCTTCGTAGATTGGCGTGAATACTGTGGAATGGTGGGTGGCCCACACGCCATGACAGCAACGGACTGGACCTGTTAACCCCCCGCGGCCACCAAAGAACGTGCCTCGTAATCCTGCCTGTCTATCTTCTCCGTATCTCTGCCTCTCTGCGCCTCCGCGCGAGAATCTTCTTCCGGCCGAAGCCCTGGCGCAAAAAGTTTTTTGCATCGCACAAAACAACGCGCTATGCTGCACCCCAGCAATATTTGTGCAACATGGCATTCACGGGAGATGGCGATGAACGGACGTACGGCACTGGTCACCGGCGGCACGGGTTGTATCGGCAGGGTGATCTGCGAAGTGCTCGTGGAGGCTGGCTACCAGGTCGCCGCCAACTGCCACCCCGGCGATGTCGCGAATGCGGCCGCCTGGCGCGAGGACGCGGCGGCGCGCGGCATGTCGATCCACGTCGAGCCGTTCGACGCCGGCGACTATGAGGCGACGCGCGCCGGCGTGGCGGCCGTGGAGGCCGCGCTCGGCCAGGTCGACCTGCTCGTGAACGCCGCCGGCATCACGCGCGACGGCCGACTCGTCAATCTCGAGCCCGCCGACTGGCAGGCCGTGGTCCGGACCAACCTCGACAGTGTCTACAACACCACCAAGTCGGTGATCGGCGGCATGATCGGCCGCAAGTACGGCCGGGTCGTGAACATTTCCTCGGTCAACGGCCAGCGTGGCCAGTTCGGGCAGGCGAACTACTCCGCCGCCAAGGCCGGCGTGCACGGTTTCACCATGGCGGTGGCGCGCGAGGTCGCACGCAAGGGCATCACCGTGAACACGGTGTCGCCCGGCTACATCGAGTCGCCGCTGATCATGCAGGTGCCTGAGCCGATCCGCGAGGGCATCCGCGAGTCAATCCCGGCCGGGCGCTTCGGCAAGCCCTCGGAGATCGCGCGCGCCGTGTTGTTCCTCGCCTCCGATGACGCCGCCTACATCACGGGTGCCGACCTGTCCGTGAACGGCGGCTACCACATGGATTGAGCCGCCCTCTTCACTGTCGGGGCGCGGGCCTGCATTATGGGTCCATGAACGCACGCGTTATCCGGAAATACGCCAACCGCCGCCTCTACGATCCCTCGGAGAGCCGCCACCTGACGCTGGACGAGGTCCGGGGCCTCGTGGTCGCCGGCGAGACGATCCGCGTCGAGGACGCCAAGACCGGCGAGGACCTCACCCGCAGCATCCTGTTGCAGATCATCGTCGAGCGCGAGGAGGCCGGGCGGCCACTGCTTTCGGCCGAACTGCTGGAGCAGCTGATCCGCTTCTACGGCGGCGCCATGCAGGATTTCCTCGCGACCTATCTCGAGCGCAGCGTCGGCGCCTTCGTCGACCAGCAGCAGAGCTTCCAGCAGAAGGTCCTGAGCATGATGAAGGACACGCCGCTGGCCACCATGGGCCAGCTCGCGGAGCAGAACCTGGCCATGTGGAAGGACCTCCTCGGGGCGCCTGCTGCGCAGTCGCAAAAGACGCAGAGATCCGGCAAGAAAGATAAGTAGTTGTTTTTCTTGGTTCTCTGCGCCCTCTGCGCGAGAAGTTTGTTGTCTTTTTGCAATGCAAAAAGATTTCTGCTAGCGTATGTCCCGTCGGTGGCAAGCAGCCACCCCCGATTTTGGAACACACAGAGGACTACGCCATGACCTACGGAATCGACCAGTTTTACGCCAAGGCCCAGGAGGCCGCTGCCCCGTTGTCCGAGGTGACGGAGTATGGTTTCCAGGCCTTCGAGAAGGGCTTCCAGATGCAGGCCGAGCTGCTCGGCGACGCGATCGACCTGGCCGTCGACCAGCTCAAGCTGGTGTCGTCGGTCACGAGCCCGACCGACTACTTCCAGGGCCAGACCAAGCTGGCGGAAGAGTACATGGCCCGCGTGCAGAAGCGTGCCGAGGGCCTGGTGGCCACCGCCACCGAGGCGCAGGCGACGCTCGCCACGTGGGCGGAGCAGGGCATCAAGCAGGCGCAGTCTGCCTTCGGCGATACGTTCGCAGCTGCGCAGGCGGCGGCCCCCAAGCCGGCGCGCAAGAAGGCGGCCTGATCGGGCCGGATGACGGGCGGGGCGGCAACGTCCCGCCCGTTTTCTTTTGTGCACTTGCAACAATCACCCGCAGGTGGCAAGTTCAACGGTCGATACAAGGCCGTGACCCACAACGAAGGTAGCCAGCGCCATGAGTGACCAGAACCGCGAAGTCGTCGTCGTATCCGCCGTCCGCACGGCCATCGGGACTTACGGGGGCGCCCTCGCCGGCAGTCCGCCAGCGGACCTCGCCGCGCTGGTAGTCCGCGAAGCCGTCAGCCGCGCGGGCATCGAGCCCGGCGACATCGGCCACTGCGTGATCGGCAACGTGATCCACACCGAGGCGCGCGACATGTACATCGCGCGCGCCGCCGCGGTGAACGGCGGCCTCCCGGTGGAGACGCCGGCGCTGACCGTGAACCGGCTCTGCGGCAGCGGCCTGCAGGCCATCGTGTCCGCCGCCCAGTTGATCCTGCAGGGCGACGCCGAGGCCGCCGTGGCCGGCGGCGCCGAGTGCATGAGCCGGGCGCAGTACTGGCTGCCGGGGATGCGCAACGGCCAGCGCCTCGGCGACGGCCAGGTGATCGACGCGCTGGTGGGCGCACTCAGCGACCCCTTCGATGCCTGCCACATGGGCATCACGGCCGAGAACATCGCGGAGCGCTGGGGCATCAGCCGCGAGGACCAGGACAAGCTCGCGCTCGAGAGCCAGCAGCGCGCCGCGCGCGCCATCGACGAGGGCCGCTTCAAGGACCAGATTGTCCCGGTCCAGGTCAAGGTGAAGCGCGAGACGAAGGTGTTCGACACCGACGAGCATGTGCGGCGCGAGACCAGCCTCGAGAGCCTGGCGAAGCTCCGCCCGGCCTTCAAGGGCGACGGCAGCGTCACGGCGGGCAATGCCTCCGGCCTGAACGACGGGGCCGCGGCGCTGGTGCTCATGGAGCGGGGTGCCGCCGCGGCGCGCGGGCTCAAGCCGATGGCGCGCCTCGTCGGCTACAGCTTCGCCGGGGTCGAGCCGAAGTACATGGGCATCGGCCCGGTGCCGGCCGTGCGTGCGTTGCTCGAGCAGACCGGCCTGTCGATCGCCGACCTGGACGTGCTCGAGGTCAACGAGGCCTTCGCCGCGCAGGCGCTGGCCGTGTGCCGCGACCTGGAACTCCCGGCAGACCGCGTCAACCCGAACGGCAGCGGCATCTCGCTGGGCCACCCGATCGGTGCGACGGGCAGCATCATCACGGTCAAGGCGCTGCACGAGCTGGCCCGCATCGGCGGCCGGTACGCGCTCGTGACCATGTGTATCGGCGGCGGCCAGGGCATCGCCGCGATCTTCGAACGCCTCGACTGAGCGGAGCCGCATACATGTCCGTACTGAAGAATTTCACGCCGACCAACCTGCAGGCCCAGTACCAGATGGCGCGCGTCATGGCCGGGCTGTCCACCGACGTGGGGAAGGCCTACGCACAGTGGATGACCGCGCTCGCGCTGCACCCGGGCTTCGTGATGAAGCACTCGGTGTCGCTGACCGGGGATTACCTCGGCATCAGCGGCGAGCTGCTGCGCCAGGCGGTCGGCAGCCCGGTGAACGGCAACGGCGCGAACGGCGCGAGCGGCGACCGCCGCTTCACCGGCGAGTCCTGGGAGCGGCGCCCCGTGTTCAACGCCGTGCGCAGGGCCTGGCAGGCGACCACCAAGACGACGCTGTCGCTGGCGGATGGCACGCCCGGCCTCGACGAGGACACGGCGCGCAAGCTGCGTTTCTTCACCGGACAGTTCCTCGACGCGATGGCGCCGAGCAACTTCGCGCTCAGCAACCCCGAGGTCATCGCGGCCACGAAGGACAGCAAGGGCCGCAACCTGGTTGAGGGCGTGCGCAATTTCTGGTCGGACCTGGACCTGAAGAACGGCCGCCTGAAGATCAGCATGTCCGACATGGGCGCATTCAAGGTCGGGCGCGACCTCGCCGTGACGCCGGGCAAGGTCATCTACCAGAACGAGCTGATGCAGCTGATCCAGTACACGCCGTCGACCGCGAAGGTCGCACGCCGCCCCCTGCTGATCATTCCGCCGTGGCTGAACAAGTACTACGTGCTGGACATGCAGCCGTCGAACTCGCTGGTGCGCTGGGCCGTGGACCAGGGGCACACCGTGTTCCTGATTTCCTGGGTGAACCCGAACGGCGAGACGCGCGACAAGACCTTCGACGACTACATGCTCGAGGGCCCGCTGACCGCGCTGGACGTCATCAAGGACCTCACCGGCCAGGAGGAAGTGAACGCCATGGGCTACTGCCTCGGCGGCATCCTCCTCACGGTGATGCTCGCCTGGCTGGAGAAGAAGGGCCGCAAGCCGATCCACTCGGCGACGTTCCTGACGACGCTGGTCGATTATTCCGACGTCGGCGACATCAAGGTGTTCCTCACCGACGAGCTCGTGGACCGGCTCGAGGCCGTCGGGCGGGCGAAGGGATTCATCCCGGGCGACAACGTCTCCTGGGGCTTCCGGATGCTGCGCGCGCCCGACCTGATCTGGTCGTTCATCATCAACCATTACCTGCTCGGCAAACCGCGCGTGCCCTTCGACCTGCTGTACTGGAACGAGGACGCGACCAACATGCCGGCCGCGTGCCACGTCTGGTTCATGCGCAACATGTACATGAAGAACCTGCTGCGCCAGCCCGATGCGCTGGAGATCGCCGGCGAGCAGATCGACGTCACGAAGATCGCGACGCCGTCCTACATCCTGGCGACGCGCGACGACCATATCGCGCCGTGGAAAACCTGCTACGAAACCGCCAAGCTGTTCTCCGGGCCGAACCGCTTCGTGCTCGGCAATTCGGGGCACATCGCGGGCGCCATCAACCCGCCGACCAAGGTGAAATACGGGTACCGCGCCGGCAACGAGATCCGCAACGACGCCGACGACTGGTTCCAGACGACCGAGGAACACCCCGGCAGCTGGTGGCTTGACTGGGGCAAGTGGCTCAAGCGCCACGCGGGCGGCCAGGTCGCCGCGCGCCAGCCGGGCCGGCACAAGGACTACCCGGTGATCGAGGACGCGCCGGGCTTGTTCGTGCGCCGCACGCTCGACGAGACGCGCTGACGACACTTCACGGCGGGCGCGCACCCCGGGTCGGCCCGGGCCGCGCGGCGCCGGTCAGTACATGTGCTGGCCGCCGTTGACGGACATCGTCGAGCCCGTCATGAAGTCGGCCTCGTCGGCGACCAGGAACAGCACCGCGCGCACGATGTCGCTGGTCTCGCCGAGCCGGCCCACGGGGATGCGCTCGATGATCTTCTCCAGCACCTTCTCGGGGACCGCGCGCACCATGTCGGTGTTGACGTAGCCCGGCGCCACCGCGTTGACCGTGACGTTCACCTTCGCGCCTTCCTGCGCGAGGGCCTTGGTGAAGCCGTGGATGCCGGACTTGGCGGCCGCGTAGTTCACCTGGCCGTACTGGCCGGCCTGGCCGTTGACCGAGCCAATGTTGACGATCCGGCCGAACTTGCGCTCGCGCATGCCCTCGATCACGTGGCGGCACATGTTGAAGCAGCTCGTCAGGTTGGTGCGGATGACCTCGTCCCAGTTCTCGTAGCTCATGCGGTGCAGGGTGCCGTCGCGCGTGATGCCGGCGTTGTTCACCAGTACCTCGACGGGGCCGAGTTCCTGCTCGATGCGCTTGACGCCCTCGCGGCTGGCCTCGAAGTCGCCGACGTCGAAGCGGAAGGTCTGGATCCCGGTCTGGTCCTGGAAGGCTTTCGCCCGCTCCGTGCTGCCGACGTAATTCGCGGCCACCTTGTAGCCGGCCTGCGCCAGCGCCTCGGAAATAGCTCCGCCGATGCCACGTGTTCCCCCGGTGACGATCGCCACGCGTCCTGTCATTGCCCTTCTCCCCGGTCGTTCTGAGTTGTGACGACAAATATGGACGCAGCGAACGCGCCGCGCCACCCGTCGTTGGTCTAAGTCTGACGGGGACACTGCCGAAACGGCGAAATGGGGACACTGCCCATGCGGGCAGTGTCCCCAATCGCCCGTTTCAGCAGTGTCCCCATCCCGCTACACTTGGCGCCCCTGACCGAGGGTTTGCCATGAATACTCTGACCCGCCCCGCCCCGGCGGAACTGGGCTTCCGCGCGCCGGCCGAGTGGGCGCCGCACCAGGCGACCTGGATCTCGTGGCCGCACAACCCGGAGACGTGGCCGGGCGTGCTCGCCGAGGCCGAGGCGTCGATGGTCGCGGCCGTGACCGCGCTGGCGAGCGGCGAGACGGTGCGCATCAACGTGCTTGATGCGGCGCACGAGGCCCATGTGCGCACGCGCCTGGGCGCCGTGGCGAACAGCCCCGCAGTCGTGTTTCACTACTTCCCCACCAACGACGCCTGGTGCCGGGACCATGGGGCCATCTTCGTCCGCGACGACGCGGGCCGGCTCGCTGCCGTCGACTGCGGCTTCAACGCCTGGGGCGGCAAGTACCCGCCGTGGGACCTGGACGACGCGATTCCCGCGCAGATGGCCGCGGCGCTCGGCCTGCAACGTTTCCAGGGGGGGCTGATCCTCGAGGGCGGCTCGCTCGACTTCAACGGCGCAGCAACGGTCCTGACGACCGAACAATGCCTGCTGAACGAGAACCGCAACCCGGACCTGTCGCGCACGGACATCGAGGCGCGCCTCGGCCTGCTGTTCGGCGTTCACCAGGTGCTGTGGCTCGGCGAGGGCATCATCGGCGACGACACCGACGGCCACGTCGACGACATCACGCGTTTCGTCGCCGAGGATGTCGTGGTCACGGTCGTCGAGCCCGACCCGTCCGACCCGAACCACGCCCCGCTGGCCGAGAACCTCGACCGGTTGCGCGCCATGCGCCTGCACGACGGCCGACCGCTCAGGATCATCGAGCTGCCGATGCCGGCGCGGGTCGAGCTCGACGGTGCCCGCCTGCCGGCGAGTTACGGTAACTTCTACATCGGCAACGAGGTCGTGCTGCTGCCGGCCTTCGGCCAGCCGGCCGACGAGCGCGCCGCGCGCATCCTGGCGGACTGCTTCCCCGGCCGGCGCATCGTGCCCATCCGGGCCAACGAGCTGGTCGTCGGGCTCGGCGCGTTTCACTGTCTCACGCAGCAGGTTCCGGCCGGCGACAGGCCGCTGTAATAAAAGCAGACGCCCACGGTTCCTATGGGTAGGGATGCGACATCGGTCGCAGCCTGACCTATGCACCCGACAGGAGAGACGCTCGAATGAAACAGCTTATTGCGGCCCTGGCCCTGACCTTCGCGTTCGCCGGCAACGCCCTGGCCCTGGACAAGGAACCCTTCACCGAGGCGCGTTTCGCGGCCCTGCAGGCGGCGGGCGAGGTCGTCCTCATCGATATTTTCGCGGACTGGTGCTCCACCTGCAAAAAGCAGCAGGAGATCCTCCAGCAGTATCGCGCTGCAAACCCCGACAAGACCTTCTACATCCTGGAAGTGAACTTCGACACCGACAAGCAGCTGGTGCGCAAGCTGCGCGCGCCGCGCCAGTCGACCCTGCTGCTTTACAGCGGCGAGAACCAGTTCTGGTACAGCGTCGCGGAGACACGGCCCGAGGTGATCGGCGCCGAGCTCGACAAGGCCATCAAGGCCTCTCTGTAGGCCAGGCGCAACGCAGGGCCGCATGATGACTCTTGAACTGGCCTCGGTGCCGCTCGCCTTCCTGGCGGGCATCCTCAGCATCATGTCGCCCTGCGTCTGGCCGCTGGTGCCAATCGTCATGTCGTCCGCCGCCTCCAGCGGCCGCAGCGGCCCCGTGTTCCTCGCGCTCGGACTGTCGACCGCCTTCGCCGTGTCCGGCACGGTGCTCACCCTGCTGCTGCTCAACCTGGGGCTCAACCCGGACGGCTTCCGCTATATCGCTGCCGCCATGCTGTTGCTGGTCGCCGCCATCCTGTTGGTCAAGCGGCTGGGGGACTGGGCGGCGCTGGCGCTGTCCGGACTCACCAGCCGCTTCGACACCGGGGGCGGCGGCTCCGGCCGCGCGGCCGGGCAGTTCGGTGTCGGCGCGCTGCTCGGCCTCGTCTGGCTCCCGTGCGTCGGCCCGACGCTCGGCGCCGCCATCGCGCTGGCGTCGCTGGGCCAGCAGATGGGCACGGCGTTCGTCGTCATGTTCGCCTTCGGGCTGGGCACCGCCGCCGCGCTCCTGGCGGCCGGCCTCGTGTCCGGCCGGCTGCTCAGCCGCTGGCGGCCCGGCATGCTCGAGGGCGCCGCGCGCGGCAAGCAGATGCTGGGCGTGTTGCTGCTCGCGCTCGGGCTGATGGTGTTCACGGGCTTCGACAAGACGCTCGAGACGCTGGCCCTCGAGCTGCTGCCCGACTGGGCGATTTCGATGTAAATGCATGCGGCGATGGACGGGACCGATCTTGCCGCGGCTGAGCGCCTGGCCTAACCTTCCCGGTTTACCTTTGCGCCCCCGCCAGGAGATCGCCGCCATGGCCGACGCCCCCGTTTCCCGCTTCATCCGCCACCATTTCCGCCACTTCAACGGCGCCGCCCTGGTCGACGCCGCCGACGCCTACACGGCGCACCTCGACGCCGGCGGCGGCATGATGGTGACCCTTGCCGGCGCGATGAGCACCGCCGAGCTGGGCCTGTCGCTGGCCGAGATGATCCGGCGCGGCAAGGTGCAGGCGATCACCTGCACCGGCGCGAACCTCGAGGAAGACGTGTTCAACCTCGTCGCGCACGACCACTATGTGCGCATTCCCGGCTATCGCGACCTCACGGCCGCCGACGAGGAAGCCTTGCTGGCGCGGCACCTGAACCGTGTCACCGATACCTGCATCCCGGAGGAGGAGGCCATTCGTCGCATCGAGCACGTGGTGCTCGACCACTGGCGCGCCGCCGACGCCGCGGGCGAGCGCTACTTCCCGCACGAGTTCATGTACCAGGTGCTGCGCAGCGGCCGGCTCGCCGAGTACTACCAGATCGACCCGAAGGACAGCTGGCTGCTGGCCGCCGCGGAAAAGAACCTGCCGATCATCGTGCCCGGCTGGGAGGACTCCACGCTCGGCAACATCTACGCCAGCCACTGCATCACCGGCGAGATCAAGAACGTGCACACGGTGCGCACCGGGATCGAGTACATGGGCTACCTGGCCGAGTGGTACCAGGCGCAGGTCGCGACGGGCACCTCGATCGGCTTCTACCAGATCGGCGGCGGGATCGCGGGAGACTTTCCGATCTGCGTCGTGCCGATGCTGGAGCAGGACCTGCGCATGACGGACATCCCGCGCTGGGGCTACTTCTGCCAGGTCAGCGATTCGACGACGAGCTACGGGTCGTACTCGGGCGCCGTGCCGAACGAGAAGATCACCTGGGGCAAGCTGTCGGCGGACACGCCGAAGTTCATCATCGAGTCGGACGCGACGATCGTGGCGCCGCTGATGTTCGCGATGATCCTTGGCTGGTAGGAAGAGGGCGCGGAAGACCGCGCGCAGAGGCGCAGAGAAGCAGAGACGCAGAGACGCAGAGACAATTGAAAAAGGCGCAACCCGGAGGGACGGGGCCATTTTTCGACCAGCCGGCGTTGCAGCTCGCTTGTGCAGAATAATTACATTGCACTTGCTGCGCCTTGCCTGGTGGAAAAAAATGACCTCCGTCG